>DASSIC010000606.1:0-14397 GCA_035692325.1 Gemmatimonadaceae bacterium
TACGCGCAGCTCGAGCGCTGAGGTGGCGCTGGTCCCCCGCCGTCGCCGCGGCTTCGAGCACCTCGACGATCCGCGCACGGACCCCGCGCTGCGAGAGCGCTCGCTGCGCGACGTGCGGCGCGCCAACACGCTGCTCGGCGGCGCGCGCGCGGTCGTGGGTGAGCTGCGTCGATTGCTGCCCAGCATCGCGGGCGGCGAAGCGTCGCTGCTCGACGTCGGCACGGGGCTGGCCGACATCCCGGCACGGGCCCGTCGCGCTGCGGCACGTCGTGGCATCGCCCTCACGACGTTCGGCGTGGACGAGGCGGAGACCCTGGCGTCCATCGCTCGCGGCGTGCTCGATGCAAGCGTGTGTGCCGATGCCCGCCGGCTCCCCTTCGCCGACGCGAGCGTGGACCTGGTGATCTGCTCGCAGGTGCTGCATCACTTCGAGGATGCGGAGATCCCTCTCGTGCTCGCCGAGCTCTCGCGCGTCGCCCGTCGATACGTCATCGTGAGTGACATCCGGCGCAGCTGGCTCGCGGCAGCCGGCTTCTGGCTCGTCACCTGGCCCTTGGGCTTTCACCCGGTGAGCCGGCACGACGGCGTCACCTCCGTGCTGCGGGGCTTCACTCCGTCGGAGCTCGCGCGGCACGTGCGGGACGCCACCGGGAAAGAGCCCGTCGTGCATCGTCGACTGGGCTTTCGCGTCACCGCCACCTGGAGACCTCGCGCATGAGCACCAACCTTCCCGCGCCGCTCGACCTCGGCCCGATGCCCGTCGGGCGGCAGATGACGACGGTCGACGAACGCATCGTCCAGGCACCGCTGTCACGCGTGTTCGCGCTCGCCGCCGACGTCGAGCGCTGGCCCGCGCTGCTGCCTCACTATCGCTACGTGCGCTTCCTGGAGCATCGCGCCGACGGCGGCGGAATCGTCGAGATGAGCGCGAACCGCCCCTTTGGCCTGTTGAACTGGCCGACGTGGTGGCGCTCCTCGATGCGGGTGCGGCGACCGGGGGGAACGGAACCGGCGTCGATCCGGTTCACGCACATCGGCGGCGTGACGCGCGGCATGGAGGTGGAGTGGACCTTTCATGACGTGCCGGGCAGCAACGCCACACGAGTACGCCTCGTGCACGAGTGGGATGGTCCCAACGTGCCGGTCGTCGGCGCCGCGGCTGCCACACTCGTGATCGGACCTGTCTTCGTGCATGGGATCGCCAGCCGGACTCTCGCTGGACTCGCGGCTGAGGCTGAACGCGGCGCGCGGTGACGGGTATCTTTGTGGTCTTCTTGGGAGGTTGGAGTGGCTGAGCGGCGTCGCGTGGCTGTAACGGGGATCGGGGCGGTGACGCCCATCGGCATCGGGCGCGAGCTGCTCTGGGAGGGGCTGCGCGCGGAGCGGTCGGCCGTCCGGACCGTCACCCGATTCGATCCGTCGCGGTGGCGCAGCCACAACGCCGCCGAGGTGAACGGCTTCGACGCGAACGACTACCTCGAGCGAAAGAAGGCCAATCGACTCGAGCGGTTCGGGCACTTCTCCATCGCGTGCGCCAAGCAGGCCGTCGCCGATGCCGGGATCGACCTCGCCGCGGAGGATCGCGAGCGCATCGGCGCGATGATGGGCACCGCGCTCGGGGGGCTCAGCTTCGCCGAAGGGCAGCTCGGCGTCTTTCTCCAGCAGGGGATCAAGGCGGTGGATCCCACGCTGGCGCTCAACGTCTTCGCCGGCGCGGCGAGCTGCAACATCGCGATCGAGCTGGGCGTGCAGGGGCCGAACAGCACGAACGGGATGAGCTGCGCGTCGGGCACGATCGCGATCGGCGAGGCATTCCGTGCCATCCGCGACGGCTACGCCGACGTGATGTTCGCCGGTGCGGCCGAAGCGCCGCTGGCGCCCCTCTGCTTCGGCGCCTTCGCCATCATCCGTGCGATGTCCACGCGCAACGACGATCCCGATGCCGCATCGCGTCCATTCGACAAGGACCGCGACGGTTTCGTGATGGGGGAGGGGGCGGCGGTGCTGGTGCTCGAGGAACTCGAGCGCGCAAAGTCGCGCGGCGCGCACATCTACGCGGAGGTCGTCGGCTTCGGCATGTCGAACGACGCGCACCACATGACCGCGCCCCGACCCGACGGGTCGCAGGCCGCGCGCTCGATGCGCCTCGCGCTGCGCGACGCCGAGATCACGGCGGGTGAAATCGCCTACGTGAATGCTCACGGCAGCTCCACGCCGCTCAACGATCCCACGGAGACGGGGGCGATCCGCCACACCTTCGGCGAGCACGCCGGCGCGCTGCAGGTGAGCAGCACCAAGGGCTACTACGGCCACGCACTCGGTGCCTCGGGGGCCATCGAGCTGGCCATCACGTCGCTCGCGCTGGAGCGCGGCTGGCTCCCGCCCACGCTCAACCACGATGCGCCGGCCGAGGGGTGCGACCTGGATTACATCCCGCGCCAGGGGCGCGACGCCGACGTCGAATATGCGCTGAGCAACAGCTTCGGCTTCGGCGGCATCAACGCGGCGGTGGTGCTGAAGCGGCACGACGGCGTCTGAGGTAGTGTCGTCCTGAGGGAGCGCAGCGACTGAAGGACCTGCACCGGTTGCTGAGATGCAGGTCCTTCGCTGCGCTCAGGACGACGAAGTGGCCTTATGCATCATCCGCGTCGCGATTAACGTTGACGCGTCTTCGCCACCTCTCCCACCTCGATCCCGACATTCCATGCGCGACAGCTGGCGTCACTTCGCCGCCGAGTTCATCGGCATCTTCGCTCTCGTCTTCGTCGGGGGCGCGTCGATCATGGCCTCGGCGATGTCGCAGAACACCAACGGCCTCCTCGTCGCGGCCATCGCGCACGGTCTCATTCTCGGCATCATGATCACGGCGACGATGCGCATCTCTGGGCACCTCAACCCCGCGGTGACGCTTGGCTTCCTGGCGACGCGGCGGATCGAGCCGATGATGGCGATGGTGTACATCGTCGCCCAGCTCCTCGGCGCGGCGGTGGCGGCGTGGGCGCTCAAGGCGGTGTTTCCCGCCGAGATCGCGACGGCCACTCGGCTCGGTGGCCAGTCGGTCGCGATCGAGCTGTCGGCCAGCCAGGCGATCCTCTGCGAGTTCATCGCGACCTTTTTCCTCACCTTCGTGGTGTTCGGCACGGCCGTGGATCCGGCGGCGCCGAAGGTGGGCGGGTTCGCGATCGGCCTCACGGTGACGGCGGACATCCTCGCGATCGGTCCGCTCACCGGCGCGTCGATGAACCCGGCGCGGTCGTTCGGACCAGCGGTCGTGAGCGGCGTGCTCGAGGGACAGGCGATCTACTGGATCGGTCCGATCCTCGGTTCCGTTGCGGCGGCGCTGCTGTACGACGGGCTGTTCCTGCGCCGCGGCAAGGAGCCGGTGGACCATGGCGCGGTGCGGCCGCGCGGCTGACGGGTGTCGTCCTGAGCCGAAGGCACCTGCCCTGAGCGCAGCCGAAGGGAAGGACCTGCACTTTGTCTAGCTATGTGCAGGTCCCTCGCTGCGCTCAGACTCAGCGTCCGAACAGCACCCAGTGCACGGCGTTGAACAGATAGGCGATCCACGCGATGCCGATGGGAAACAGCGTGAGCCCGATGCTGAACGTCAGGCCGTGTCGCCACAGGGTGGGGCCGACGGGGGCGACGTCGTCGCCCCAGATGCGCTGGAGCAGCGCCTCGAGGGCGAACCCGAAGGAGTAGCAGAGGTTCGCGCACACGCCGTAGCCGACGATCAGCGCGAGCGGCGCGTCGAACTGGAGATGCGGCGGGAGCCAGCTCAGTGCGCGCAGCGTGGCGAGTGTGACGACGCCGGTGCCGCCGACGATGAGATTGTAGGTGAGCCGGCGGCGCTCCCACCAGGCGAGCAGCGTCGCCGGCGAGCGGCGGACGTCGGGGACGGGGAAGAGCAGGCGGGCGAGCGCGGTCATGGCACCAGTCACCGGATGCGGGACCGGAAAGCTGGGCAATACTGCAATTTCTGTCAAGTACTTTACAGTACAAAGCCCGCCACTGTCGTTACGCAGTGTACGGTTCACCGTTCACCGTTCACCGTTCACCGTTCACCGTTCACCGTTCACCGTTCACGGTTCGTCATCCCTCCACGACCCTGAGCTCGCGCTTCGTCCCGTACGTCACCTGATAGCGCGCCATCGACTCGCTGATGATCCGGATCGCCTCCTCGCTCTTCCCCCACCCGATGATCTCCACCCGCTTCCCCTCGAGATCCTTGTAGGTGTGGAAGAAGTGCTCGACTTCCTTCAGCATGTGCTGCGGAATGTCGGCGATGTCGAAGTACTCCTGGTGATACGGATCGTGCAGCGGCACGCTCAGGATCTTGTCGTCCGGCTCGCCGCGGTCGAGCATCTTGAGCACGCCGATCGGACGGACGTCGATCTGGCACCCCGGGAAGGTCTGCTCCTTCACGATCACCAGCACGTCCAGCGGATCGTTGTCCTCGTGCAGCGTGCGCGGGATGAAGCCGTAGTCACCGGGATAGTGCACGGCGCTGAACAGGACGCGGTCCAGCTTCAGCATCCCGCTCACCTTGTCCAGCTCGTACTTGTTGCGGCTGCCCGACGGGATCTCGATCACGGCGGTGACCGCCTCGGGCGGGTTCGATCCGACCGGCAGGTCGTGCCACAGGTTGAGCATCTACGCGCCTCGGTTCGCCGGCACGGCCGGACGAGAGATGGGATTGCGGGCGTCCTGCAGATCGACGTTCGCACCCTGCTCGCGCGTCATCGCCCCCTTGTACTTCATCGGCTCTTCCTCGACGCCGAAGTTGACGGCGTCGAGCTCGTGCACGCGCTTCATGTCGTCGGCCGAGAGGTCCGGCAGGTCGCTGGCCGCCGCGAACTCGGCCACCTGCGCGTCGTCGTACACGTTCGGCAGCGCCGTCACCACGAGCGGTTCGGCGAGCAGCCACTTGATCGCCGCCTGTCCCAGCGTCATGCGCTTGGCGAGGAAGTCCAGCGTCTTCACCTTCTCCACCCCGTTCACCAGCCAGCTCCTCGGGCGATGGCGGCGGTGATCGTTCTCCGGGAAGACGGTGTCGACGGTGTACTTCCCCTCGAGCATGCCACTGGCGTGCGTGACACGCACGTTGAAGCAGCAGTTGGGTGCGTGACGGCGCGCCGCCTCGATCATCCCGGCGCCCGGATGCTGCTCGAGCACGTTCCAGATCATCTGGATGGTGTTGACGTCGGGCTCGCGCTCCATGAGCTCCACCGCCTCGTACAGCCAGCCGATGGCCGGACCGAACGCGGCGCCCCACGTGCGGATCTTCCCCTCGCGCTGGAGATCGCGCAGCGTCCCCCACAGCTCGGCGTCGCGCACGTGCTCCATCTTGGCGTTGTGGATCTGGAGGACGTCGATGTAGTCGGTCTCCAGCCGCTCGAGGCACTTGTCGACCGCCATGCGCAGGAAGGCGGGGTCGGTGCGCATCGGCAGCTCCTGCTGCCCACGGCGCGCCGCGAGCGCGGCCTCGTCATAAATGTCGTAGCCGACCTTCGTCCCGATCACCACCTCGCTCCGCCGCCCGCGGAACGCGTCGGCGATCTGCCGCTCGGCGCGGCCGTTTCCGTAGGCGTCGGCCGCGTCGAAGAAGGTGACCCCATGCTCGTCGAGCGCGCGGCGCATCATGGCCACGGCGTCGGCGTCGGTCTTGTCGCCCCACCAACCGGTGGAGACGGTCCAGGTGCCGAAGCCGACTTCGCTGACGCGGACGTTGGTGTTGGGGAAAGTGCGGTACTTCATGGCAGCGCTCCCGAAGAGCGGTCGCGTAGCGCGCGGGCCGCATCCATCGCGAAATACGTGATGATCATGTCGGCGCCGGCGCGACGGATCCCCAGCAGGCTCTCCATCATCACCCGGTCGCGGTCGATCCAGCCGCGCTCGGCGGCTGCCTGAATCATAGCGAACTCGCCGCTCACCTGGTACGCGGCGAGCGGGTAGCCCGTCTCCGCCTTCACGCGCGCCACGATGTCGAGGAAGGGACCCGCCGGCTTCACCATCACGATGTCGGCGCCCTCCTCGATGTCGAGCCAGACCTCGCGCAGCGCCTCGTCGGCGTTTCCGGCATCCATCTGGTAGCCGCGCCGGTCTCCCGACTGCGGCGTGCTTTCCGCCGCCTCGCGGAAGGGACCGTAGAAGGCGCCGGCGAACTTGGCACTGTAGGCCATGATCGCCGTGTCCTGACGTCCGGCTTCGTCCAGCACACGGCGGATCGCCGCGACGCGGCCGTCCATCATGTCGCTCGGTGCCACGATGTCGGCGCCGGCACGCGCGTGCGACACCGCCTCGCGCGCCAGCAGCGGCAGCGTGGCGTCGTTGTCCACCTCGCCATCACGGAGGATTCCGCAGTGGCCGTGGGACGTGTACTCGCACATGCACACATCCGTGATCACCACGAGCGCCGGCACCTCGCGCTTGAGCGCGCGCACCGCCTGCTGCACCGGTCCCTCGTCGTCCCACGCCGCGGAGCCTTCGGCGTCCTTGCGTTCCGGAATGCCGAACAGCAGCACGCCGCCGATGCCCAGCGCCGCCGCCGCGCGCGCGTCCTTCACCAGCTCGTCCACCGACGTCTGGAACACCCCCGGCATCGACGACACCGGCTGCCGCACTCCCGCACCCGCGCGCACGAACAGCGGCAGCACGAGCTGCGACGGCACCAGCAGCGTTTCGCGCACGAGGTTGCGCAGCGCCGCCGTGCGCCGGAGGCGGCGGGGGCGGTAGTCGGGAAAGGACGGCATCGCTGGAATCTATTCCGGCTGTGGCGACGGCAGGTGCTCGGCGCGGCGCAGCCCCTCGAGGATCTCCGAGGCGCCCCTGCCGCGCAGCTCGTTCGCCAGGCGAATGCCGCTCAGCGCGGGATCGTCCGGATCGAGGGCGATGCTGCCGCGAACGACGCGTGTCCCGTCGATGGATGCGATCATCCCGTACAGCACCGCCCCGCCGTCCGGCGTCGGGCTGGCCAATGCGCCGATGGGAACCTGGCAGCCCCCTTCCAGCGCCGCGAGGAAGGCGCGTTCGGCGACCACGGCACGCATCGTCGGCGCGTCGTTCATGGCGTCGGCCAGCGCGCGCGTGGTCGCGTCGTCGGCGCGCACCTGCACCGCGATCGCCCCCTGCCCCGCCGCCGGCAGCCACGCCGGCGCGTCCATGTAGCAGGTGATGTGTTGCCGCGCGCCGAGTCGATGCAGTCCCGCCGCGGCGAGAATGGCGGCGTGCACGCGCCCCTCGTCGATCTTCATGAGCCGCGTCGGCACATTGCCGCGCAGCTCGGCAACCTCGAGGTCGGGGCGCGTGGCCAGCAGCTGCGCACGACGTCGCAGGCTGGACGTCCCGACGCGCGATCCGCGCGGCAGGTCGTCGAGCGACTGCGCGAGGATGCGACCGTTCACGACCAGCGCGTCTCGCGGATCCTCGCGCTCCAGCACGGCGGCCACCATGAGGCCGTCCGGCGATTCCGTCGGCAGGTCCTTCAGCGAATGCACGGCGATCTGCGTCTTGCCGCGCACCAGGTCGTGCTCCAGCTCCTTCGTGAACAATCCCTTCGCGCCGATGGAGCTGAGCGGCTCGTCGAGCCGCTTGTCGCCGACGGTGCGATAGGTGACGAGCTCGCACGTGAGCCCCTGCGCCTCGAGCGCCGCCTGCACCAGGCGCGCCTGGCGGAGCGCCAGCTCCGAGGAGCGGGTGCCGATCTTCACCGTCGCGAGATCCGAGCGTGTGGCCACGGCGATAACCTAGCGGCGCAGGTACAGGGCTTCCACCTTCGCTCGCGCCCACGGCGTCTTCCGCAGGAACTTGAGCGACGACTTGATGCTCGGGTCGTGCGTGAAGCACCGGATGTCGATCTCGCGCGCGAGCCCGTCCCACCCATGCCGCGCCACGAGCTGCTCCAGCATCGCCTCGAGCGTGACGCCGTGTAGCGGGTTCCGCGGCTGCTCGCTGGTCATGCGCCGCGTCCCAGTGTTGCGACGACCGACGCCACCAACGACTGAATGGACGCCTCCGCCGCTTCCGCGGCGAGCGGGATGCCGGCGGCGCGAATCGCCTCGCTCGTCACCGGCCCGATCGACACCGCCGGCACGCGCCGCGCCATTTCCGGTCCGACGGCATCCAGATAGCCGCGTACCGCCGACGCCGAGGCGAAGGTCACCGCGTCCACCTCGCCGCGCTCGAGCGACGCGCGCAGCGGCTCCGCCCCCGCGCCATCCGACACGCTGCGATAGGCGTGCACCACGTCCACCGCACAGCCAAGCGTCGCCAGCCCTTCCGGCAGCACCGTGCGCGCCCCTTCGGCCGCGACGTAGAGGACCTTGGCGCCGAGGATGTCGTCGCGCTCGGCCAGCGCCTCGAGCACGGCCTCCGCGACGAACCGCGGCGGCACGACGTCGGCGGCGAGCCCGCGCGCCAGCAGGGCGTCCGCCGTCGACTTCCCGACGCACGCGATGCGCATGCGCGCGAGCGCGCGCGCGTCGAGCGATGCCGAGCGCAACGCATGCCAGAACAGGTCGACCGCGTTCTGGCTCGTGAGCACGATCCACCCGTACTCGTGCAGGCGCCCGACCGCGGAGGCGAGCGGTTGCGAGTCGAGCGGCTCGATGCGCAGCGCCGGCAGTTCGAGAACGTCGGCGCCGAGTGCCGCGAGTGCATCACGAAGCCCGGTCGCCTGCGCCGAGGCGCGCGTCACGACGACCCGGCGCCCGAACAGCGGCAACTGATCGAACCACGCGATCTCCTCGCGCAGCGCGACGACGGCACCGATCACCGTGATCACCGGCGCGCCCAGTCCCGCGCGGGCGATCGCGTCGGCGAGGGTGGCGACGGTGGCAGTCACCGTGCGCTGCCGCGCCCAGGTGCCCCATTGCACCGCCGCCGCCGGAGTCTCCGCTGCCATGCCGCCCGCCATCAGCGCCGCGGCGATGCGTGGCAGCGTCTTCACGCCCATGTACAGCACGATCGTCCCACCGGCGCGGGCGAGCGCGGCCCAGTCGGTCTGCGTGTCTGTCTTGGCCGGATCCTCGTGACCGGTGACGAAGGTGACCGACGTCGCGACGCCGCGATGCGTGACGGGGATGCCCGCGTACGCCGGCGCGGCGACGCCCGCGGTCACGCCGGGCACCAGCTCGAACGGAATGCCGGCGGCGGCGAGCGCCTGCGCCTCCTCGCTCCCGCGCCCGAAGACGAGGGGATCGCCACCCTTCAGCCGCACGACGCGCTTGCCATCGCGCGCGAGCCGGATCAGCAGTGCATTGATGTCATCCTGGCTCGCCGATTCCCCGCTGCCGCCGCGCTTCCCGACGTCGTGCACCTCGACGCCGGGATTCACGGCGCGCGCCGCGGCGACGATGGCCGGATTGGCCAGGGCGTCCGTCGCGATCGCATCGCACCGCGCGAGCAGGTCGCGCCCGCGCACCGTGAGCAGGCCCGGATCGCCCGGTCCGGCGCCGACGAGATACACGATCCCCCTGCGCGCGGGCGTGACGGGCGACATCAGCGCTCGTCGCTCCGCGCGAGCGCCGCGAGTCGCGCCCGCACCGTGCGTCGGCGGACGACGAGGCTCACGGTATAGAGCACGTAGAGCACCCCCGCGACGATGTACGCGGCGTGGTAGTAGCCAGCGGTGTCGGCCATCTCAGCGCTCCCCATGTGAATGGCCTTCGCGCTCCTCGAGCAGCGTGCGCTCCACCGCGAGGCCGTACCGGGCGCGCAGCAGCGCGACGTACACCAGGAAGAAGGCGGCGAAGCTGAACAGCAGCGTGCGCAGCATCTCCGTCGGCAGCGATGGACGGTCCGGCTTCAGCACGATCGGCATCGGATGCAGCGTACGGAACAGGTACACGCTCATGTGGATGAACGGGATGAGCAACGCGCCGAGGATGCCGAGCACCGCCGAATAGCGGGCGCGCGTCTCCGGCTCGAGGATCGCGCCGCGCAGCACGATGTAGCCGGCGTAGATGAACCAGAGAAAGAGCGTGAGCGTGAGCCGCGCGTCCCACGTCCACCAGGTCCCCCAGATCGGCTTGCCCCAGATGGGGCCCGTCGTGAGCACGACGGTCGTGAACAGGAGTCCGACCTCGGCCGAGCTCTCGGCCACGCGATCCACCCGAGGATCGCGCAGCCACAGATACACGATGGACATGACCGCGACGACGCCGAAGGCGATGTAGGCGTTGAGCGCCGCCGGCAGGTGCAGGTAGTAGATCTTCTGCGCGAGTCCCTGGGTGGCCTCGGGGGGCGTGAACCAGATCACGCGCACGTAGACCGCCGCGACAGCCACGGCCGCGGCGATGATCCATTTGTCGACGAAAGCGGAAGTCGCGCGGGGCGCGTCCGCCGTGGGCAACCGTTCGGTCATTCCTCGAGCGTGTAGGGAAAGGCGATCGCACAGGCGACCACGAAGACGAGATCGAAGCCGAGCAGGATGCGCAACCAGGGCCACGCTTCGGCGGCGGGGCGTCCCGCCAGCAGGCGCGCCGTCGTCTGCGCCGCCGCGGTCACGATGGGGACGAAGAAGGGCAAAGCCAACATTGGCAACAAGAGCTCAGCCAGCTTCGTGTTCACCGCCATCGCGCTGAACAGCGTGCCGACCGCGACGATGCCGATCGCCGCGAGGAACGCCACACCGGCGAGGGGAAGCCACACACCCCCCAGCGGCACGTTGTAGAAGAGGGCGAGCGCCGGGAGCGAGATCGCCTGCACCCCGGCGACGAACAGCACGTTCGCCAGCGCCTTGCCGAGATAGATCGCTTCACGGTCCACCGGCGCGGCCAGCAGCGCGTCCATCGCGCGATCCGCCTGCTCCACGCCGAACGACCGCTGGAGCCCAAGCAGTCCGCTGAAGGTGAAGATCACCCACAGCACACCGGGCGCGAGGTCGATCGCCGCCACGGCGGTCGCGTCCCACGCGAAGTAGAAGATGGTGAGTCCGAGGAGCGCAAAGACGATGGCGGAGAAGAAGGCCGTGCGCGTCCGGAACTCGATCGCGAGATCCTTTCGCGCCACCAGCCAGGCCGCGGTCGCGAGACCGGGAAGCTCACGCATCGGTCGTCACCAGCTCGCGGTACGCGCTCGCATACGCGGCGGGATCGAGCGCGGAGCGCTCCTCGTGACGCACCAGCCGGCCGCGGCGCATGATCGCCGCATGCGTGGCGAGCGCCAGCCCCTCGCCGAGGTTGTGCGTGACGAGCAGCAGCGCCGCGCCGTGAGCGCGGCGCTCCGCGAGCGCCGCGGTGAGCGCCGCGCTCCCGGATTCGTCGAGCCCCGTGTACGGCTCGTCGCACAGGAGGAGTCGCGGCTCATGCACGATGGCGCGCGCGATCGATACCCGCTGCTGCAGCCCCCGGCTCAGCGCGCGCACTGGCGCCTCGGCGCGGTCCGCGACGCGCATCTGCCCGAGCGCGCGTCGCGCGGCGCCGGCGGCGTCGCGCACGCCGTACATCCGCGCGGCGAATTCCACGTTCTCACGCGCCGTGAGCGCGCCGTACAGCATGCTCGCGTGCGAGATCAGTCCCACCTCCGCGCGCACCGCTCTGCCGGTTTTCAGCGCAAGGCCGCCCACGCGGCACGTGCCGGACGTCGGCGCGAGGAGCCCGGCGAGGAGTCGGAGCAGGGTCGTCTTGCCCGCGCCATTCGGCCCGAACAGCGCCAGGCACTCACCAGGCATGATGGAGAGATCGACCCCGTCCACCGCGCGCCGCCCGCCGAACGCCCGCGCGAGCCCCACCGCCTCGACGACGGGCGGGACGGCAATGGCGGACGACGGGGCGGCGCTGGGCATCCGGGAAAAGTACTGGCTGGTCACGCCCCCTGAGAGGGCGAAAACCTGACCGTCGTCCCGTCGTCCTGTCATCCCGTCATGCCGTCATCCCGTCATCCCGTCCTCCCATCCTCCCGCTTTCAGTGCTGCGCCAGCGTATCGCTCTGGATGTCGACGTTCTTCGTCTCCGTCACGAACAGCGTGCCGATCACGAGCGTGATCACCGCGACGATCACCGGATACCAGAGCCCCGAGTAGATGTTGCCCGTCTTGGCCACGATGGCGAAGGCGATCGGGGGGAGGAAGCCGCCGAACCATCCGTTGCCGATGTGGTACGGAAGCGACATCGACGTGTACCGGATCCGGGTCGGGAACAGCTCCACGAGCATCGCCGCGATCGGCCCGTACACCATCGTCACGTAGATCACGAGAATCCACAGGAGCAGCGTGAGCATCGGCGTGTTCACGGCGGCGGGATCCGCCTTCGCCGGATACTTCGCCGCGGCGAGCGCGTCACCCAGGCTCTTGTCGAACGCCGCGCCCTGCGCCTTGGCGTCGGGACCGAGCGCGTCGTACGACTGGATGACCGTCGTGCCGACGCGGATCTGCGCGTCGCGTCCGCTGGGCCCCGGCTGATTCGAGTACGGCACCCCCTTTCGCACGAGCGACGACTTCGCCACGTCGCACGGCGACGTGAACTTGGAGGTCCCCACCGGATTGAACTGCACCGAGCAGCTCGCCGGATCGGCGACGACCGTCACCGGCGCCGCATTCCCCGCCGCTTCCAGGGCGGGGTTCGCGTAGTGGGTGATGGCGCGGAAGATCGGGAAGTAGGTGAGCGCCGCCAGCAGCAGGCCGCCCATGATGATCGGCTTGCGACCGACGCGATCGGACAGCGAGCCGAACACGAGGAAGAAGGGCGTCCCGATCAGCAGCGACGCGGCGATGAGCAGGTTCGCCGTGTTCTGCTCCACCTTGAGAATCTGCGTCAGGAAGAACAGCGAGTAGAACTGGCCGGCGTACCACACCACCGCCTGCCCGGCCGTGAGCCCGAACAGCGCGAGCAACACGATCCGCAGGTTGTCCCAATTGCCGAACGACTCCTTGAGCGGCCGGGTCGAACCCTTCCCTTCCGCCTTCATCTGCTGGAAGAGCGGTGATTCGTTGAGCTTGAGCCGGATCCACACGGACACGCCGAGCAGGATCAACGAGACGAGAAATGGGATGCGCCACCCCCACGCCTCGAACTTCTCCGTGCCGAGCCAGATGCGGCATCCGAGAATGACCAGCAGCGAGAGGAAGAGGCCGAGCGTGGCCGTCGTCTGGATCCACGACGTGTAGGCACCGCGCTTCCCGCGTGGTGAGTGCTCGGCCACGTACGTCGCCGCGCCACCGTACTCGCCGCCGAGCGCGAGCCCCTGCAACAGGCGCAGCAGGATGAGGATCACGGGCGCCGCCACACCGATCGCCGCGTAGCTGGGCAGCACGCCGACGATGAACGTCGACAGCCCCATGATCACGATGGTGACGAGAAAGGTGTACTTCCGCCCCACCAGGTCGCCGAGCCGGCCGAAGAAGATCGCGCCGAAGGGCCGAACGGCGAAGCCCGCCGCGAACGCCAGCAGGGCGAAGATGAACCCGGCCGTCGGGTTGACCCCGGAGAAGAACTGCTTGCTGATGATCGCCGCCAGCGACCCGTAGAGGTAGAAGTCGTACCACTCGAACACGGTGCCCAGCGACGACGCGAAGATCACGCGTCGCACTTCGGTCGGCGTCAGCTCGCGCGTGGTCGCGTGCGTCGGCATTCCAGCCCTGGCTACGGGAACGGACATCACTCCTCCGGAAGGTCGCAAGACCGGGCATAGCGTACGCCTCGGCGGCGATTCGTCAATCGGCAGAGCCGATGCCCGTGGCCCGAGGTGGTTGCTTCCACGCCGACGCAAAGCGAGAATCAGTCCTCATCCGTTCCTCATCCACGAGCGCAGCTAATGTCTGACGATCTCCAGGTCCTCCTCACGGAACACCGGAAGTTCGATCCGCCGGCCGAGTTCCGCGCCGACGCGGCAATCTCCTCGCCCGCCATCTACGATCGCGGCAGCGAGAACATGGAGCGCTACTGGGGGGAGCAGGGGGACAAGCTCGAATGGATCACGCGCTACTCGAAGGTGCTCGACTGGCAGCCGCCGCACGCGAAGTGGTTCGTGGGCGGGACGCTCAACGTCTCGGTGAACTGCCTCGACCGGCACGTCCGCGGCGCCCGGCGCAACAAGGCGGCGCTCGTGTTCGAGGGAGAGCCCGGTGACCGGCGGACCCTCACCTATTGGGATCTGTACGTCCAGGTCAACCAGTTCGCCAACGTCCTCAAGTCGCTCGGCGTGAAGAAGGGGGATCGCGTGGCGATCTATCTGCCGCTCATTCCCGAGGCGGCGGTCGCCATGCTCGCCTGCGCGCGCATCGGCGCCATCCACTCGGTGGTGTTCGGCGGATTCTCCCCCGAGTCGCTGCGCGACCGCATCAACGATTCGCAGTGCAAGGTGCTCGTGACCGCCGACGGTGGTTATCGCCGCGGGTCGGTCGTGCCGCTCAAGCGCAACTCGGACAAGGCGCTCGAGGAGACGCCGTCGATCCAGCAC
>DASSIC010000607.1:0-3177 GCA_035692325.1 Gemmatimonadaceae bacterium
CATACGCCCAACTCCCGCTTCATGAATCGCTGGCCCGCTCTCCTGCTGCTCATCATCGCGATGAGCGCGTCGGCAAATGCGCAGACCGCCGCCGCGTCACCCGACTCGGCGTGCACCTACCGCACATGCGCGCTCGCCATCGTGCCAAGCTGGGACGGTCTCGCCGTCGTGCGCGGGCAGACGGGCCCACGTGTCGCGAACCTGCACTTCTTCCTGCCGCGCGACATCACGCCCGCGCTCCGCGGTGACGACGTCACGCGTCCCGGCGCCGATTCGGCCGCGGCCGAGGCGGGCCGTGCACTCTCGCTGCGACGCGTGGGGGCGGCGTTCACCGACCTCGGACTGCTGACGATGGGCGCCGCCGTCGCCAGTGCACTCCACGCGCGACACGTCGACCGCTCCGCGCAGACCCTCGGCGCCGCCGGCATGGGCGCAGTGCTCGTCAGCGTCCCCTTCCAGTTCGCCGCCGACGGCGCGCTCAGTCGCGCCGTGTGGTGGCACAACCAGCGCTTCGCGCGCTGATTCGACGCCGTGAATGGTCAACGCGTTGACGAGTTTGACTCGACGACGCTCCTTGCGTGCGACCCCTTTACCGTTTCACTCGTCCCGCGTTCGGCTTCATGGATCCCGAGGACTGCATCAAACGGCCGATCGCGGAATCCCGCGGATTTTCCGCGGATCTTTTCCACGTGGATCCGCGACAAGGGTTTCCCCCTTGCCGTCGAGAGCCGCACCTGTCTCGCCTACCGGGCACCGATCAGCCGCTGCGCCGCCTCCGCGAGCTGCACGAGCTGCGACAGCAGCGCCGCACACGCACTCGCCACCGCGATCCAGCCGAGCACACGTGCGCGGGGCGGCTCGCGAGAAGGGTCCTGATCGGTACGACGCTGCAGCATGACAAGAGTGCTCCTGACTGGGTCCGTCAGAAGCACTCCGGGGGGTTACGTGAAACGTGGGACGTAAGACGTGGGACGTCCCACGTCCCACGTCTCACGCCGTAAGAGGCTCGGCGACCTTCTCCACGCGTACCGTCGGCTTGAACAGCGCCGCGAAGATCAGCAGCACCGCGAGCGCGCCCATCGCCGGCACGATCCAGATCGCGCGCCAGTCGTGCGTCACCGCCGCGCCGGTGCCCGTCGTGTGCATGTCCACGATCGCGCCCGAGAGCCACGACCCGATCGCCTGGCCGGCGCCGAGCGTCACGAGGGCGATGAATCCCTGCGCGGCGGCGCGGATGCGGATGTCGGCCTGCTTGTCGACGTAGATCTGCCCCGTCACGAAGAAGAAGTCGTAGCAGACGCCGTGCAGCAGGATGCCGAGATAGAGCATCCACATTCCCGGACCCGCGTTGCCGTAGGCGAACAGGAGATAGCGCGTCGTCCACGCCGCCATGCCGATCAGCAGCATCTTCTTGATGCCGAGCCGCACGATGAACCAGGGCATCAGCAGCATGAAGACGATCTCCGACATCTGCCCGAAGGTCATCTTTCCAGCCGCGCCGCTCACCCCGATCTCGTTCAGGAAGGGGTTCGTGAAGGCGTAGTAGAACTGGAGCGGGATGCAGAGCAGGAACGACCCGAGCACGAACACGGCGAACGACCGGTCCTTGAGCAGCGCGAGGGCGTCGAGCCCCAGCACGTCGCGGGCGGAGAAGGGCTTGCCGGCGTTGTGCGGTGGGGTGTGCGGCAGGGTCAGGCAGTAGAGCGCCATCGCGATCGACGCGCCGGCGCCGATGCGCAGCGGCAGCGCAGTGGCGTCGGCACCGAGCCAGCCGATGATGAGCCCCACCGCGATGAAGCCGATCGTCCCCAGCACGCGGATGCGCGGGAACTCGCGTCCCGGCTCCTGCATGTTGTCGAACGAGATGGAGTTCGTGAGCGCCAGCGTCGGCATGTAGCAGAGCGTGTACGCCAGGAACAGCCAGGCGAAGCCGTTGAAGGTGCTCTGCGTCGTCGCGAGATAGAGCAGGATGCCGCCCGTGAAGTGCAGCGTCGCCAGCACCTTCTCGGTGGAGAAGAAGCGGTCGGCGATCATCCCGACGATGAACGGCGACAGGATGGCCGCGATGGCGGGGATGGAGTACGCGAGCCCCACCTGCGTGCCCGAGGCGCCGAGCGCCTTGCCGAGGAAGGTGCCGAGCGTGACGAGCCATGCGCCGTAGATGAAGTACTGCACGAACATCATGAGCGAGAGCCGCGCGCGGATCGGCATTAGTCGAGCACCTTGATGCGAAGGTTGCGGAAGGATACCTGGTCACCGTGGTCCTGCAGCGCGATGCGGCCGCGCGCGAACTTTCCGTAGCCCTTCCATGCGTCGAACTTGCTGCCCGCGACCTTCTGCGCCCAGTCGGCGCTGCCCAGCTCGTACTGCGCGATCAGCTTGTCGTTGAGCCAGTGCTCCACGTGGTTGCCGTTCACGAGGACGCGCGCGGCGTTCCATTCGCCGGCCGGCTTCACGATGCCGCGCGGCGCGGGATAGAGCCCGTACACCGCGCCCGCGGAGGTGAGCTCCGACTTCCCGTCGAGGTGCCGCTCGTCGTCGAGCACCTGCATCTCGGGACCCGTCATGTAGGTGGCGTCCCCCGAGTCGTCGACGCGATAGATGATGCCGCTGTTGCCGCCGGGCGCGACCTTCCACTCGAGGCGGAGGTCGAAGTTCGCGAAGGTCTCGGTGGTGACGAGGTCGCCCCCGCCCGTGCCGCGCTGGATCGTGCCGTCCACCGCCTGCCAGCCTCCGGTCCCGCTGCCATGGTAGAGGCGCCAGCCGAACAGCGAGGCGCCGTCGAACAGGGGCTTGAACCCCTCCTGCCGCTCCTCGGCGCTCATCTTCATGGTCGGATGCTCCACAGTGGATGGCTGCCAGGTATTGAAGCAGCCCGTGAGCAGCGCAATGGACGCGAGCGCAAGTCGCGCCGTGGATTTCGACATTCGCACCTCGGTGGGATGGGTCGCGGCGCCATGGGATCGGCGGTGGCCGCCGCCGGCAAAAGAGAGAGCTCGGCGGGGCGGGGCACAAGGGTCGGCGGCCCCCAGATGGCCGATCGCCCCGCGGCCGACGGTGCGGAGACGGGCGATCGAGGGAGCCAGCGGGTGAGGCCGGCGCGACCAATGAATCACCGGATCGCACTCAATGTGCGCGGCCGCGTCGCGACGACGTCCCACTGTGTCCGATCGTGTC
>DASSIC010000608.1:0-6882 GCA_035692325.1 Gemmatimonadaceae bacterium
GATCGAGACGAACAGCGATGCCCCCTCGTTGCGGGCGATCTTGACGCGGTCGGCCAGCGCAATGAACGTGTCGTCCGTGCGGGTCATGACGACGCGGTATTTGCCGGATTTTTCCATACGGTCGCGCAGCGCCAGGCCGAATCCCAGCACCAGATTCTTTTCCATGATGTCGGCGCCGCCGGCCTGGGTGCCGTTGTCGACCCCGCCATGGCCGGGATCGATCACGATCACCGGGCGCATGGCACGCGGCGAACGCTGTGAGAGAGCGAATGGTGCGACGCCGAGCGTCGCGAGCGAGGCGACGGCGAGGGTCAGGCGTGAGATGGTCATGCCGTACTGACGACGCCCCGAGGCAGGGGTTTCGGAGCGATGCGCTCAGCTCCGGTTCCGCGCGTCGAGCACGAGCGTGACCCGCTCGGACTCCCCGGCCGAGATGGCCTCGTGGGGCGTGCGGCCGTCGAGCTCGGAATTGGCCGTCTCCAGCCAGCGAATCGCGTCCTCGGGCGACTCGAACGCGGCCGCCAGCTCGGCGAGCAGCACCTGCCGGACGCGCTTCTTGCGAATGCGCTTGTTCATCTCGGTCTCCTCGGTTGGGTGAGGCGCGTCGCGCGCCATCGATCCAGGCTCAGGCAGGATGAGTGCCGCGCGCATCGACTCGCCGTGGCGGCGCGCGTCGGCGATATTCCGGGCAGGGTTCGGCATCCTTTCCCTCACTCGCGCGTTCATGTCTCGTCTTCGCCTCGTTCCGCTCGCCCTGCTCGCCGGCTGCGCCACCACCAGCGCCGTCGTTCCGGGTCCCATGGTCGAGCTTCCTCGCACGCACGCACCGGTCGCGACCGAGCCGGCCATCACGCCGGCCGACCTGATGACCAGGCTGTACATCATCGCCGACGACTCCATGCAGGGTCGCGAGGCGGGAACGATCGGCAATGTGAGGGTCACGAACTACGTCGCGCGGGAGATGGAGCGGATGGGGCTGCGCCCCGGCGGCGAGAACGGCACGTACTTCCAGACGGTGCCGGTGATCATCTCGCGCATCGACAGCACGCGGACGATCGTGGTCGACGGCACCCCACTCGGTCTCGGCACCGATGTCCTGCCCTTCTACGCTCCGCTGGCCAATCGCCTGCTGCCGATGGGTGCCACTACCAGATCGCTCGACGGCGTGCAGGCGGTATATGGCGGCCAGCTCGGCGGAACGCTGATCGATCCCGCCGCGGCGGCGGGGAAGCTCGTCGTCTTCTCGGTGCCCGTCGGGGCGAACGGCCGGCGCGACTGGCGCTTCTTCACGCAGGGGACGCTCTCCCGCTATGCTGACGCCGCCGGAATCGCGGCGCCGGTGCTCGACGTGGTGCCATCGGGCACGCTGCCGCGGCTTCGCGGGGCGCAGGTTCGGCCACGTGCGGAATACGCGAATGCCTCCGCACCCATCACGCTGCTCGTGACGCCCGCCATCGCGGCGCGCCTGCTCGGCGTGAGCACGCTCGACGGCTTGTCGGTCGGCGCTCGTGGTCGGACCGTGAGCGGCACGGCGGGCTTCATCGACACGCCGGCGCCCTTTCCCTCGCGCAACGTGATCGGCATCCTGCCCGGTTCCGACGCGGCGCTTCGCGGCCAGTACGTGGCCATCGGCGCGCACAACGATCACATCGGGCTCACGCGTCGCCCGCTCGACCACGACTCCGTGCTCGCCAACAACATGGTCGTGCGGCGTCAGGGCGTGCAGGACACGGTGCGCGTGCCGACGGCCGATGAAGCGGCGCGCATCGCCGTGCTTCGCGACAGCCTGACGCGCGCGCACGGCGGCGCACGTCCGGACTCGGTGAACAATGGCGCCGACGACGACGGGTCGGGCACCGTGGCGATGCTGGAGATCGCGCAGCGCTTCGCGAGCGCGCCCGCGCCGCGCCGCTCGATGCTGTTCGTCTCCCACACCGGCGAGGAGAAGGGACTCTGGGGCTCGGAGTGGTTCACCGATCATCCCACCATCCCGCGCGACTCCATCGTCGCGCAGCTCAACATGGACATGGTGGGACGCGGCAAGGCGACCGACATCATGGGTCGTGGTCCGAACAACGTGCAGCTCATCGGTCCCCGCCGGCTCTCCACGCAGCTCGGCGACCTGATCGATTCGGTCAACGCAGCGCGGACGCCGCACATGGACATCGATCCCTCGTTCGACACGAACGGTCACCCGTTGAACCGCTACTGCCGCAGCGATCATTACATGTATGCCCGCTACGGCATTCCCATCACCTATTTCTCGCTCGGCTACCATACGGACTACCATCAGGTCACGGACGAGCCGCAGTACATCGACTACGAGCACATGGCGCGCATCGCGCGCTTCGTGGGCGACATCGGTGAAGCGATCGCGAACCGTCCTCAGCGGCTCGTGGTCGACAAACCGCGCCCCGATCCGGCCGGCGGCTGTCGGCAGTAGCCAGCAATCGACATCTCGCGCTCTCGCTGGAATGATCTCTGCCCAAAAAAGCGGGGATAGTGAACTTTCAGCGGGAGTGTCGATCGTGGAATTGCGGGAAAATGCAGACAGTGCGGGACAGGAACGTGCGTCGGAGGCCGAGACCGTCTTCCGCGCAGCGCTCCTGCGGTCGCACAAGACGCGCGGATTCATCGGCGAGATGGAGTCGGCGGCGGCGCAGTTCTGCCGCGAGCTGCGCCGGCAGGGACATCCGCCAGAGCGAACGCTTCGCGACGCGAAACGCGTCATTCACGAAGCGATCGATGGTGACGATGTGCCGGTTGCGGAGCGCGCGGTCCTCAGCTGTATTCAGCACTACTATCGGCCGGACTGAGCGCGCAGTGAACGCCGCGCGGTGGTGAGGGGTATCACCGCCCGGGCCCGTGCCGGCGCCTACCGTGGTGCCGGCACGGTTCGTATGCAGCTCCGTCGGCACATCAGCGTCAACCTGACTCGATCATTCATGCATCGCTCGCACTCACCGCGCCTTCTGCATCTCGTCACGCTGCCGCTCGTCGCACTCGCCGCGGCCTGTGCCAGTTCGCCCGCGCCTGCCTCGACCAGCACCGCATCGCGGCCGAGCCGACCGGCGACGACCCCTGTCTCGGGCGCGCCGACGCTCAACGCGACCGCGGTGGCGGAGGAGATGATCGATCGCACCAACGCCGCGCGCCGCGCGGCCGGCGTGGCCGGACTTGCAAAGAGCGTGAACCTCATGCAGGCCGCCCAGCTCCAGGCGGACCAGATGGTGAAGGCCGGTCGCATGGAGCACGAGCTGCCAGGGCAGCCCTATCCGACGCTCAAATCGCGCCTCACCGCCGTGCAGTACGACGTGCGCGCGGCCGGCGAGAACATCGCCGAGGGGCAGCGCTCCGCCGCGGAGGCGCTGTCCACGTGGATGTCGTCGCCCGGCCACCGCGCGAACATCCTCTCGAGCGACTACACCGAGATGGGTGCCGGCGTCGCGGCGGCGCGAAACGGCCGGCTCTACTTCGTGCAGGTGTTCGGACGGCCTGCCCGCACGTCGTCCACCACGCGCGTCGCCCGCCCGGGTTGACCTAGAGCGGCTGCGCTTCTCCGCGCGCGAGCGCCATGAGCTGGCGGCCGAGCAGCAGGTGCACGCCAAGCAGCGCGAGCAGCACCCCCGCCACGGTGAACCAGGCGATGAAGCGGGAGGTCGCGTCGAGCCCCGACGTGGCCGCTGGCCGCGTCACGAACACGAAGAGCGCGTAGAGCGCGGCGATGCCGCCGCAGGCGGCGAATGCGCCGAGGCCGGCGAGTCGGGCGATCTTTGGCGGCATGACTCTTCTCCGTCAGGGGTGAGGCGACTCGAGGCATCCTAGCGCGACGCGTCGGCATGCCGCAAGCCGCGCACGTCACGTGCCGACGAGCAGCTCCACGCCGGCGGCGGTCACGCGATGCGACACGAGCGGGAGCGGTGGATCCGCCTCGTCCGCGATCGTGATCGCGGCGCGCAGTGCCGCCTTGCCGGCCTCCACCCCCGCGCGATCGCGCGCGAAGATGGTGGCCATCGGCTCTCCCAGCTCCACCCAGTCGCCCGGGCGCACGCTGATCATGAAGCCGACCGACAGGTCGAGCTTGTCCTCCATCGTCGTACGACCGCCGCCGAGCGCGGTGATGCCGCGTCCGACCGCCCGCGGCTCGACGCGCGCGACGAAGCCGCGGCGCGGGGCCGCATAAAGCTCCACCTCCGCCGCCTGCGGCAGCAGCGCCGGGTCGTCGACCACGGCCGGATTGCCGCCCTGCGCTTCGATCATCTTCTGGAAGTGCTCCGCGGCGCGCCCGGTGCCGATCGCCTGCTCCATCCGCCGTCGCGCCGCGTCGTGATTGGCCGCCGCGCCGGCGAGCACGAGCATCTCGGCGCCGAGCGCATACGTCACCGACATCAGGTCGGGAGGTCCCTCGCCGCGCAGCGCGAGAATGGATTCCTCCACCTCGAGCGCATTGCCGCAGGCACGGCCGAGCGGGCGGTCCATCGCCGTGAGCAGCGCGACGACCGGCGTATCGTGATCGGCACCCAGCTCGATCATCGTGCGCGCGAGCTCGAGGCCGCGGTCGAGCTCCGGCAGGAAGGCCCCCGAGCCGCGCTTCACGTCCAGGACGAGACCCGTCAGCCCCTCCGCCAGCTTCTTGCTCATGATACTGGCCGCGATGAGCGGGATCGCCTCGACCGTTCCGGTGGCGTCGCGAAGCGCGTACGTCTTCCGATCGGCCGGCGCGATCTCGGCCGTCTGGCCGATGAGCGCACAGTCGAGCGTCTCGATGAGATGCTTCGCTTCGGCGAGGGAGAGGTCGGTGCGGAAGCCGGGTATGGACTCGAGCTTGTCGAGCGTGCCACCGGTGTGCCCGAGCCCGCGGCCGGACATCATCGGCACCGCAACGCCGAGCGACGCGATGAGTGGCGCGAGCACGATGGAGACCTTGTCGCCGACGCCACCGGTGGAGTGCTTGTCGATCCGCGGCTTGTTCAGATAGGCGAGATCGAGCGTGTCGCCGGAGTGCAGCATGGCGTCGGTGAGCGCGCTCGTCTCCCCGCGATCCATGCCGCGGAGAAAGCACGCCATCAGAAATGCCGCCATCTGATAGTCGGGGACGTGGCCCGTGGCATAGGCGTTCATCAGTGCCCGCCACTCTCCCGGCTCGATCCGCCCCCCGTCCCGCTTCCGTTCGATCAGTCGCAGCGCGAGCATTGACCCGTCTCTGGGGTATCCGTACACTGACCCACGCGCCCAGCCGGTCCCTGCCGGCCTGTCCCGCCACGCACCGGCGTCGCCCCAACCGCCGGCTGTTCACTCACCTGCATCTGGAGCCTCTCATGTTCATTTCGATTGCGACGCCGCGTCGTGTGCTGGGCGCCGTCGCCGTGCTGTCCATCGCCGTGCTGCCCGCGCGCGCCGTGGCCCAGTCGGCTGCGGAGCACATCGCGCTCGGCGACAAGGACCATGCCGCCATGAATGCCCCGGGTGCGCTCCAGCATTACGAGACGGCGATCAAGGCCGACCCGAAGTCGTACGAAGCCCTCTGGAAGGCGGCGCGCGAGGCGGTGGACGTCGGTGAGTTCAATGAGAACGCGGAAGAGCGCGACCGCCTGTACATGACCGCGGAACTATACGCGCGCCGCGCCGCCGAGGCGAATCCGAGCGATGCCGAGGGCCACTTCCATCTCGCGCGCTCGCTCGGCCGCAGGGCACTCTCGCTCGGCGTACGGGATCGGGTGAAGTATGCGGCCGACATCCGCACCCACGCGCTGGAGGCGCTGAAGCTCAACCCCAAGCACCCCGGCGCCGAGCACGTGATGGGCATGTGGAACTACAACATCATGCGCCTGAGCGGGATGTCGCGGTTCATGGCCAAGACCTTCCTCGGGGGCAAGGTGTTCGACTCGGCGAACTGGGACGACGCGCAGCGCTACATGGAGGAGTCGGTGGCCAACGAGCCGAGCCGCCTCGTGCATCATCTGGATCTGGCGCGGGTGTACGCGGCGCGCGGCGACAAGGAACGGGCACGCGCGCAGTACGAGGCGACGATCCGCGGCACGGCGACCGACTTCAACGATCGCCACTACCAGCGGCAGGCGTCGGACGAGATCAACGACGTGAGGTAGACCTGACGCGCGATGGCCCGGTGGCCCGGATCGACGGGCCGCCGGGCCATCGGGCTATCGGGTCACGTCCCTTCCAGCTCCACTTCGCGCCGGAGGTCCCGCGCGGCGGCGCGGCGGATCTTGCGCCGCTGGATCGCCCGCTTCACGTCGCGGATCTCGTCGCGGAGATCGTCCCAGGCATCGCGACTGCGACGCCCGGTCGCGCGGCCCAGGCGACTCGCGCGAGCGCGCAGTACCGCGCGCGTCTCGGCACCGGTCTGTGGCGCGGCGAGCAGCGCCGCACCCGCCCCCACGGCGATCCCGAGCGCGACACCGACCCCGAAGATCGCCACCTGCTGCCAGTCCGTCTCGTCGGCGGGCTCGACGTCCGGTCGCGGCCGCGCAGCGGTGGTGCGGGCTGGAGTGGGCGCGGCGGAAGGGCGAGCGCCGCCGCGCGGGCGGGAGGGGCCGGCATAAGACATGGAAGGCTATGGTGGAGGTCGGTGGTGGTTTGGAAATTGCGTTCAGGGCGTCGCGATTGCCCGTCGTGGTCAGCGGTCCCTCAGGTCGACGCGTGGCGTCCCGTCCCGAGGAGTAATTGGTCGTCGGACGCCTTGGCGGATCGCCTCTCCCCCGCGGTCGCCCGACGCGTTCTCAACACATGTCAGCGGCGTGAGGCCTTCATGGCTAGCAATGGAAAAACGGTTCTGCTCGTCGAAGACAACGAGGACAACCGCATCGTCTATTCCACCATCCTGCGCCACTTCGGCTACGAAGTCAGCGAAGCGCTGAACGG
>DASSIC010000609.1:0-4731 GCA_035692325.1 Gemmatimonadaceae bacterium
GCGCCCGCTGCGGCGGCGGTGACGGGTGCCATTGGACCACGCTCGTTGACATCGAGCGCGTTCCAGTTGACCATCGCGTTCAACATCAGCGCGAACGCGCCCTGCGATTGCCAGCGCCACATCGGTCGCGTACCGAAGAGCACGACATGTCCGCGTCCGAGCGGCGCATCGACGACCGTCGCCTTGCCGGCCATCTCGTCGCCGGCGTCGAGCAGCCCCGAGACGAGCAGCTCGTCCGCCTTCGGCGTCCACCGCACGATCGTGCGCGCGCGCATCCGTTCGGTCGCGTTCATGATCGCCGTATCCACGCCGACGGGACGCTGCGTCGCCGGTGGCGGCCCCTGCACGTTCATGACCGGCGCCTGATTGAAGTAGAGCGGGAACGTGGTGCGCTCGTAGCCGTAGGCGATCGGACTCTCCGGCTTCGTGAGCTGCGCGCGGTACACGCCACCTCGCGCCAGCAGCTTGGTCGTCGGCGCGACGCTCACCGTCGGAACGAGCCCGAAGTCGATCGGCACGCGCGCACTGTTTCCCTCGACGACGAGGAGCCCGCCGCGCTCGACAAAGTGACGCAGCGCGGCGAGTCCGACGAGCCCCATGCCCTTTCGCGTGTCGTCCGTCTCGTCCCACTTGCCGAGATTCGGCGTGAGCGCCGTCTTCTTCCACGGGATCGCCGGGCCGACCTGGGGCCGGCCGTTCACGATGGTCGTCGCCGGACCGTTCACGTGCGGGAACACCACCACGTCGAACCGGTCGAGCGCGCCGGGCTGATCGAGCTTCTGATCGGCCAGGTAGGTGAAGGGGATCCCCATCCGATCGAACGCATACCGCACCCAGCCTTCGTTCTGCGTCTCGATCCACGAGTGCACGAGGGCGACGCGGGGCGCGGCGACGGCATGCCGACGCACGTTCGGCGCACTGACGACGGCCGTCGCCCCCATGCCGAGTGATGCGATCGCCTCGCGCGCGGCCGCATCCGCGCTCTCGATCACGAACGTCCCGCGATCCCAGTTCTTGCCGGCGGCACTGAAGGCGGTGTCGGCAACGGACACGCGCGACCGGCCCGTCTTCCACGGCAGCACGGCGGAGCGCCAGTCGCCGAGGTGTGGCACGAGCAGCACCTCTCCCGCGCCGACGACCGTGCCACGTACCGACGCGTCCGCAGCGAGCGGTGACATCGGGGCGCGCAGCACCGACGAGTCGGCGATCTTGAGCGTCTGCACATGTCGCAGCTCGTCCAGCGTCCAGCCGGTGTCGTCGTACGGCGACGGCAGATCGGGCTTGAAGCTCTGGATCGCGAGCAGCGTGCGCGCCGTCTGCGTATACGGCTGGTCCATCCGCACGATCCAGTCTCCGGCGTGCACGGTGACCGGCGCGTCCTTGGCGGTGGCCCCCTTCAGGGTGACGTCGGCGGTCGCGACGTGAATCTCGGTGCCGTGCTGACGGAACAGGTTCACCAGATCCGCCGCCTCCGCGGCACGTCGCTGGCCGCGCGGGACGACGAAGGCATACGGTGCGGACGTTCGTCCCTTGGCGATCTGCCGCTCCCCCTTGGCCACGAAGTTGTCCAGGAAGGTGCGAGGGTTGTCGGCGACGTACTTCAGCGCCGTCAGCACCCCCGACTCCTGGTAGTTGATGTTGCTGCGGATACACCACTTCACGCCGTTCACCGGTGGGCTCGGACGATCCCACCGGCGCTCCGTCGTCGCCGCGGGGAAGTTCGTGATCTGGCAGTCCGCGTTCATCGAAGTGTACGTCTCG
Source organism: Gemmatimonadaceae bacterium (assembly GCA_035692325.1). GTDB lineage: Bacteria > Gemmatimonadota > Gemmatimonadetes > Gemmatimonadales > Gemmatimonadaceae > AG11. The sequence continues at coordinate 1,762 of DASSIC010000609.1, forward strand.
TAGAAGCGGCCGATCGAGTTGTGAAGGTTCGCGATCGCCAGCATGTAGTTGGGCGCCCACCCGTCGTAGAAGCCGTGCGTCCACACGCCGGGGAGGCCGCGCTTCGTGAGCTCGTTGATCTCCTGGTACGCGAGCGTGTGCCACTCGTTGATCACGATCGGATCGAACTCGTCGTTGTACGGGCCCGTACCGGTGCTCGTGTGCAGAAACGCCACGGACTCGTGCAGGTCGTGCATCACGGTCGGGTGCCAGTGGAGGAACCCGTCCATCACGTGCTGCGTCAGCTTCTGCGACAGCACCATGCCGTCGCGGTTGTTGTCGTGCGCCGTGTACTTGCCCCAGTACGTGAGCGACACGCCACTCGGTCCGAGCCCCAGCGACCGCGAGAGCTTTGCCGCGTCCACCTGCCGGTCACGCCCGTCCACCTCGGTCGCCGGCGTGATGAGCGTGATGACGCCGTTGCGGATCGTCGAGATGTGGTCGCTCTCCTCCACCGCGAGTCGATACAGCAGCTCCATCAGCATCTCGGGACTGCCGGTTTCCGGGCTGTGGATGCTGCCCGTAAGCCAATAAATCGGCTTGGCCTCCTTGATGAGTCGTGCCCGGTCCGCCGACGCGAGGCCGCGCGGGTCGGCCAGGCGCGAAGTCATCCCGCGATAGTCGTCGAGGTGCGCGATCGTCGCCGAATCGGCCACCGCGGCGACGATCATCTCCCGCCCCTCGTCGCTCATGCCGAGCGAGAAGACCTTCACGCGTGGCGACGCGTCGTCCACCGCACGGAAGTAGCGATTGAGCTCCTCCACGTAGGCCAACCGGCCGATCGTTCCCGGGACGTAGCCGAGCACCTTGAGCGGCGTCGGCACGGTGCTCGACGCCGGCAGGTGGTCCACCAGCTCCGTGGTGAACTTCCAGTTCGGATCGGTGGGGGTGAGCTCGCGGATGCGCGCGGTGTAGGCCGAATCGTTCGCCTGTTGCGCCGGGACCGTCGCGGGCAGCAGCAGCACTGCGGCGGCGAGGATGACTCGAGACGACATGTGGGCGGGGTGAGGAGGTGAGACAAGATGGCGGCGGACCGACCCGCGTCAACGCTGACTGCGGCGCTCCGCTCAGCTGTGCATGCCGTTGGTTGGACGTCGGGAGCGCGCCGGCGCGATCGTGCTCCCGTGAAACACATCCCGCTTCTCGACCGCCGTGGGTATACGCTGGCGGAGCTGGCGATCGTCGTCGCGATCATGGGTCTCGCCACCGTCGCCGGCGTCCGTGGACTGACCGCTCATCTCGACCGCCTCGCCGTCCGCAACGCCGTGGACGAGGCGGCCGGGGCACTCGCTCGGGCGCGAGACGAAGCGCTGGCGCTCCACGCGCTCGTGAGCGTCCGCATCGACACCGCCGACGCCACGATCACGCTGCGCACGGGAGCGCGCCGCCTGGCGCGGTACGCCATCGGACACGAGCACGGCGTCACCCTCACCACGACGCGCGACTCCATCAGCTTCGACGTGCGCGGACTCGGTTTCGGCGCCGCGAACCTCACGCTCGTCGCCCGCCGTGGCTCCGCCGCGGACACGCTCGTGGTGTCGCGCCTGGGACGCGTGCGGCGCTGACTCGAATCAGCGTCAATTCGCGCGCGGCGGCTGCGGCTTGGGAAGCTCCTTCCGAGGCAGCGGCTGCTCACGGTTCGCGGCATCGTACACGAACGCCGCCACGATGACCGCATTCCGCTTCATGTCCTCGGCCTGCACGCGCTCGTAGACGTCCTGATTGGAGTGGTGCGTGCGGGTGTCGTACTCGATCGGGTCCTGAATGAACTGGAAGCCCGGGATCCCCACGGCGTCGAAGGAGAGGTGGTCGGTGCCACCGGTGTTGCGCATCGTGAGCGCGCCAACGCCGAGGTCGCGGAACGGTGTCATCCAGGCGGCGAAGATCGGCCCGACGGCCGCATTCCCCTGCTGGTACACGCCGCGGATGGCGCCCGTCCCGTTGTCGACGTTGAAATACGCCGACACCTTCGCCTGCTCGGGCATGAGCTGCATCGTGGCGGGATCGCCGAAGTGCGCCTTCACGTAGGCGCGCGAACCGAGGAGCCCCTGCTCCTCTCCCGTCCACAGTCCGATGCGCACCGTGCGGCGCAGGGGAAGCCCGGTGGCCTTGAGGATGCGCAGCGCTTCCATCATCACCGCGGAGCCGGCCGCATTGTCCGTCGCGCCCGTGCCGGTGTGCCACGAGTCGAAGTGGGCGCCGAGCATCACCACTTCGTCCTTGCGGTCGCTCCCCGGCAGCTCGCCAACGATGTTGAACGAGTTGAGGTCCTGATCGTAGAAGGTGTTCTTCGCGTCGACCTCGAGTCGCACCGGGACGCCGCTGGCGAGCGTGCGCGCCATGCGGCCGTAGTGTTCGGTCGCCACGACGATCGTCGGCACGCTCGCGGGCGCGTTCGCCTCGCGCGAGCCGGTGCCCTGCGCGAACACGGTGCCGCCGTCGCCCCGGCTCACCTGCAGCACCCCCAACGCCCCTTCGTCGACGAGGTACTGCGTGCGTCGCGCCGCGAACACCTGCGCCGCCGCGCGATTCGCGCGAGCGCGCTCGGCGTTGGCGTTTGCGCCCCGAGGCGCATCCGGCATCGCCAGCGAGTCCAGGCCGGCCGCCGTGTACCGCGACGCCTGCGCGGCGAAGTGTGGATCAGTCGCGCGCGACGCGGACAGCATGACCCACTTGCCACGAAGCTGACCATGCCAGCGGGCAAAGTCGGGCTCACTGTCCAGCCGTGCGAGCATCACCTCGCCCGTCACCGGCCCGTTCGTGCCGGTCGACCAGGCTCCGGGATACGCGATGATCGGATACCGCGTCGGCGCCACCACGTTGGCGCTGAAGTGGTCGTTCGACCACCCGCGGCCGAACGGTCCCCAGCTCTCGAGGCGAACGCTCCTGGCTCCCTTGTCCGTCAGCCACTTGGCGGCCCACTCGCCTGCC
>DASSIC010000610.1:0-2328 GCA_035692325.1 Gemmatimonadaceae bacterium
ACGAGGATGGCGTCGGGCTTGTAGCGCGCGAGCCGCTTCAGGGAATCCGGGGTCGACGGATTGGCCGAGAGGAAGGGATCGATGAGGATCTTCGTGCCGCCGGGCGAGGTGATCTCGAAGGCGGCGTGGCCGAGCCACTGCACGCCGATGGCGTTCCGGGCGGTCGGAGTGCGAAGCTGCGCGCGGGCGGAGGGCGCCACGACCGTGGCGAGCATCGCGACCATGGCGATGCGACGGGCGAGGGTCGACGTCGACGAATAACGGGAAGGCATCCGGGACTCCGAGCTGAACGGTGGAACCGACTCACTGAACGGCGGAAGGCGTCGCAAAAAACCTGCTCAGCCCCGCGACTTCAATCCTTCGAGAATGGACGGGATGAACCCGCCGAACGCGCCATTGCTCATCACGAGCAGCACGTCCCCCGCCTTGGCGCCGGCGAGCACGCGCTTCACGAGCACGTCCACGTCGGGGTCGGCGTCGGCGATGATGCCCTGCTCGTTCAGCGCCTTGACCACGGCATTGATGTCGAGCTGCTCGCTCACCGGCACCTTGTCATGCGGCTCCGGCACGCGAATGGTGGCAAGCGCCGCGCCCTGGAAGGCGTGGGTGTACTCCGTCTGGTGGATGTTGCGACGACTGGTGTTGGAGCGCGGCTCGAAGATCGCCCACAGCCGGCGGTCGGGATAGCGCAGCCGGATGGCGGTGATGGTCTCACGCACCGCCGTGGGGTGATGCGCGAAGTCGTCGATCACCAGCACGCCGCCGATCTCGCCGCGGATCTCCTGCCGACGCTTCACGCCGCTGAACGACGCGAACCCCTCGCGGATCTGGTCGGCGCTCAGGCCCAGCGCGCGCGCCAGCGCATAGACGCCGATGGCGTTCTCCACGTTGTGATGGCCCGACATCGGCAGCAGGAACTCTCCCGCCCTGCCGCGCGGCTCCTTGATCACGAAGCGCGCGCCCTCGGGGCCGAAGCGCAGGTTCTCCGTCGTGTAGTCGGCGTCGCCGTGCGCCGCGTAGGTGGCCACGAACGCCTTCGACGCCCGCTTCGCGATAGCGACGGCGTTGGGATACGACGCGGCCACCGCGAGAAATCCATCCGCCGGCAGGCTCGCGGCGAACTTCTCGTACGCCGACTCGTAGTGCGCCATGTCGCGGTAGATGTCGGCGTGGTCGAACTCCACGCTCGTCAGCATCGCCGTCTTCGCGCGGTAGTGCAGAAACTTGGGGCCCTTGTCGAAATAGGCCGTGTCGTACTCGTCGCCCTCCACGACCACGAAGGGTCCCTTCCCGTTGCGGAAGTTGCCGGCGTAGTTGAGCGTCACGCCGCCCACGAGGAAGGTCGGGTCGGTGCCGGCCGCCACGAGCACGTGGGCCATGATCGCCGACGTCGTCGTCTTGCCATGCGTGCCGGCGATCACGACGCTGTGCTTCCCCTCGAGCACGAGCGAGCCGAAGGCGGCGGGGAAGCTCATCTGCGGGATGCCGCTTTCGCGCGCCGCCTGCGCTTCCGGATTCACCCGCCGGATCACGTTCCCGATGATGATGAGATCGGGCTTCGCCGCGGCGATGTTCTCCGGCGCGTACGGCGTCATCACGTCCACTCCCCACGCGGCGAGCATGTCGCTCATCGGGGGATACACCTTCTCGTCGCTGCCCGTCACTTCATATCCGGCGGCCTTGAGCATCCCGGCGAACGAGCCCATGCCGGTGCCGGCCACGCCGACGAGGTGGATGCGCCGGATGGAGCCGGGCGCGATCGTGGTGATGACGTTGCCGTTGTCGTCGGACATGTGGAGTGGATCACGGTCGAGGAGTGCCGAGCCGAGCTGACGCCGGAAGTTAACGCCTTGGCTGGCTGCCGACCCATGGAAGCGCTAGCTTCGGCTGCCCCCGGAGGCCGACGATGTCGGAGCTGCGCGACCAACTGCAGAGCACTCTCGGCTCCGCCTATTCGCTCGAACGCGAGCTCGGCGGCGCGGGCATGAGCCGCGTCTTCGTGGCCACCGAGACGGCGCTCGGCCGCATGGTCGTCGTGAAGGTGCTGCCCCCGGACCTCGCGGGCGACGTCAACATGGACCGCTTCCGGCGCGAGGTCCGGTTGGCCGCCGCGCTCCAGCACCCGTGCATCGTCCCCGTGCTGGCGGCGGGAGAGATGAACGGCGTGCCCTACTATACGATGCCCTTCGTCGAGGGGGAGTCGCTGCGGGCGCGAATCCTGTCGTCGGGCGCGCTCCCGCTCAGCGAGGTGATCGGCATCCTGCGCGACGTCGCCAAGGCGCTGGCCTATGCACATGCGCACGGCGTGGCGCACCGCGACATCAAGCC
>DASSIC010000611.1:0-3636 GCA_035692325.1 Gemmatimonadaceae bacterium
GTCCGCGTAGTCGACGGACGCCTCGGTGGACGGGCCGAGGTCCTCGTAGCGATAGCCCAGCGCCTTCAACTCGGCCTCGAGCTCGGTCTTGAGCTCGAATCCGGCGTGGTCACTGGCGATCAGAATGGGTTCCGAAGACGAAGCCATCATGCGACACCTCGTGAACGGTGAACCGTGAACGGTGAACCGTAAGGGCGTCGGCGGAAGCGTTTACGGTTCACGGTTCACCGTTCACGGTTCACGGTTATTTGTTCGGCCACTGCGGCCAGGTCCGGACCATGCTCCCCACAGCCTGGATGCGCTGCTCGGCCAGGCGATCGGCCGCGACGTAGGTCGGCACCTTGTCCGTCTTCGCGATCTTGAAGACCTTGAGCACGGTGTCGTAGATCTCGTCGGCCTTGCGGAAGGCGCGCGCCGAGCTCCAACCCGCGAGCTCGGAGTAGACGTTGATCACGCCGCCGGCGTTCGCGACGTAATCGGGGGTGTAGAGGATCTCCTTCTTCCCGAGTGCGTCGCCGTGCTTCTCCTCGAGCAGCACGTTGTTGGCCGCGCCGCACACGATCTGCACCTTGAGCTGCGGGATGGTCTTGTCGTTGATGATGCCGCCGAGCGCGCAGGGAGCGAAAAGGTCCGCCTGCACGCCGTAGATCTCCTCCGGCCCCACCGCCCGCGCCCCGAACTCGTTGACGACCTGCTTCACGCGTTCGGCATCGATGTCGGTGACGATGAGCTTGGCCCCCGCCTCGTGCAGCTCCTTGGCGAGATAGTAGCCGACGTGGCCGCACCCCTGCACCGACACCGTCTTCGTGCTGAGATCGTCGGAACCCCAGCGCTCCTTGGCCGACGCCTGGATCGCGCGGAAGACGCCATGCGCCGTGACCGGCGACGGGTCGCCCGAGCGGCCGGCGAGGCCGGAGACGTTCTTCGTCTCCATGTGCACGAAGTCCATGTCGGCGGTGCTGGTGCCGACGTCCTCCGCCGTGATGTAGCGGCCGCCGAGCGACTCGACGAAGCGGCCGTGCGCGCGGAAGATCATCTCGCGGTCGGTCGTCTTGTTGTTGCCGATGATGACCGACTTGCCACCGCCGAGGTTGAGTCCCGCCACGGCGTTCTTGTACGTCATGCCGCGCGCGAGCCGCAGCGCATCGACGATCGCCTCTTCGTCGGTGGCATACTGCCAGAAGCGCGTGCCGCCGAGCGCGGGCCCGAGCGTCGTGCTGTGGATGGCGATGATGCCGCGGTAGCCGGCGGAATTGTCGTTGCAGATCACGAGCTGCTCGTGGCCCATGTCGGCAATCGTATCGAAGAGCTTCATTTTCTGACGTAGGTGGTGGATGAATGGCCGTCAGCCGCGCGCAGCATACAGCTCGCGCGCGATGACGATCCGCTGGATCTCGGACGTGCCCTCGTAGATCTCCGTGATCTTGGCATCGCGGAAATACTTCTCGACCGGATAATCCTTCACGTAGCCGTAGCCGCCGAAGATCTGCACGGCCTCGGTGGTGACGAACATCGCGGTCTCGCTCGCGAGCAGCTTGCTCATCGAGCCGTACAGCGTGGTGGACTCGCCGCGATCCTTGGCCGCCGCGGTGAGATGCAGCATTGCCCGCGCCGACTCGAGGCGCGATGCCATGTCGGCGAGCTTGAACTGGATCGCCTGGAACTCGCGGATCGGCTGGCCGAACTGCTTCCGCTCGTCGGCGTAGGCGAGCGCGGCGTCGAGCGCCGCCTGGGCGATGCCGACCGCCTGCGCCGCGATGCCGAGCCGCCCGTTGTCGAGCGACCGCATGGCGTACACGAAGCCCTGCCCTTCCTCGCCGAGCAGGTTCTCCGCCGGCACGCGCAGCTCGTCGAAGTTGAGCTGGACCGTCGGGGAGGCGCGGAGGCCCATCTTGTCCTCCTTCTTCCCGACGTGGAACCCCGGCAGGTCCGGCGTGACGATGAACGCCGAGATCCCCTTGCTGCGACGGCGGGCGTCCGGCGTGTCCGTGCGCGCCATGACCATGATGACGTCGGCGAAGGAGCCCGACGTCACCCAGCTCTTGGTGCCGCTCAATACCCAGTCGTCGCCGTCGCGAACCGCCTGGCAGCGCAAGGCGGAGGCGTCGGAGCCGGCCTCCGGCTCGCTCAACGCGAAGGCGCCGATCATCTCGCCGCGGGCCATCGGTCGCAGCCAGCGCTCGCGCTGCGCGTCGCTGCCGAAGTTGAGCAGCATCTGCGTCGGCAGCGAATTGTGCACGCTCATGAGAACGGCCGCCGATGCATCGGCGGCCGCGATCTCCTCGAGCGCGAGCAGGTAGGACGTCGTGTCGAGTCCCAGCCCGTCGAACTTCTCGGGGAGGAGCATGCCGAGGAAGCCGAGCTCGCCCATGCGACGCGCGACCCCGACCGGGAAGCACGACTCCCGGTCCCAGCGCGCCGCATGCGGCGCGATCTCCGCAGCCGCGAAGTCGCGCGCCAGCGTCTGGATCTCGCGCTGGGTCTCGGTCAGTTCAATGAGGGACACGTTCAGGCAGTCAAGTAGGTGGCACGCAGCAGTGGCACTTCGAACACCGCTTGGGCGGAACGCAGATTTCGCGGATTTCGCGGATACCGCAGAAACGCCAGACGATGCAGGACAACATGGCCATTCAATCCGTGTAATCTGCGAAATCTGTGTTCCCACACGTCGTTCACGGGTCCGACCGGACGTGCCTTCAGGGCGAGAGCGGGCATTCAATAAGTATAGAAGCCCCGCCCCGATTTCCGGCCGAGCCACCCCGCCGCGACGTACTTCCGAAGCAGCGGACAGGGCCGGTACTTGGGATCGCCGAGCCCGTCGTGCAGCACCTCGAGGATGGCCAGGCAGGTGTCCAGTCCGATGAAGTCCGCGAGGGTGAGCGGTCCCATCGGGTGGTTCATGCCCAGCTTCATCACGGTGTCGATCGCCTCGGGGGTGCCCACCCCCTCCATCACGCAATAGACGGCCTCGTTGATCATCGGCATGAGGATCCGGTTGGCGACGAAGCCCGGATAGTCGTTCACCTCCACCGGCGTCTTGCCCACCGCCTTGCTCCACGCCACGGTGCGCTTCGTCGTCTCGTCCGTCGTCGCGAGCCCGCGGATGATCTCCACGAGCTGCATCACCGGCACCGGATTCATGAAGTGCATCCCGATCACGAGCTCGGGACGCTTCGTCTGCGCGGCGATCTCGGTGATGGAGATGGAGCTGGTGTTGGTGGCGAGCACGGCCCCGGAGTCGGCCTTCGCGTCGAGATCGGCGAAGATGCGGAACTTGAGGTCGCGGTTCTCGGTGGCGGCCTCGATCACGAGCACGGCGCCCTTCACGGCGTCGGTCGACGTCGCGGTCGTGACGCGCGCGAGGATCGCGCCTTTGTCGGCCTCGCTGATCGTGCTCTTCTTGACCTGGCGGTCGAGGTTCTTCGCGATCGTGTCGCGCCCCTTGTCGAGCGCCTGCTGCGCGACGTCGATCATCACGACGTCGAAGCCGGCCTGCGCGAACACGTGCGCGATCCCGTTGCCCATCTGCCCGGCGCCGATGACGGCGATGCGGTCGGCCATCGTGCTATGACTCCTCGCGGCGATGCCGCGCATAGAGGTACGAGAGACATGCCACCATGCCGAGTGCTGCCGCGA
>DASSIC010000612.1:0-6403 GCA_035692325.1 Gemmatimonadaceae bacterium
CGCTCGCCGCGCGGCGCGCTGCATCACGCACGGACCAGAAGGTCGCCAGGGTCACCGCGTCTTCCCCGCGTCGAACGCCCGCTCGGGCGTCCAGCGTGATCACACTGCCCGGCGGCACCTTCCGGATGCCGGCGTGAATGGTGTACGGTGCCGGGACGTAGCCGAAGCGCATGTAGGCCGTGAGCGCGCCCCGGTCGATCGCGCCGTCCCACGCAGGATGCGCGCGCAATCCCTTGAGCTCCGATCCGAACAGGAACACGCCGCGCGACCACCCGTAATACAGCGGTTTTTCGCCCAGGCGGTCGCGACAGAGATGGAGCTGCTTGCTCTGGCGGTCCCACACGGCGATCGCGAACATCCCGTTCGCGCGATCGAGGGTCCCCCGAATGCCCCACCGCTCGAAGCCGGCGAGCAGCACTTCGGTATCGGAATGCCCTCGCCACCGGGTGTGGCCGGCGCGCTCCAGCTCGGCGCGCAGCTCGCGCCAGTTGTACACCTCGCCGTTGTAGACCGTGACGTAGCGGCCGGCGACCGATGCCATCGGCTGGTGCCCTTCTGGCGAGAGATCGAGGATCGACAAGCGACGGTGCCCCAGCGCGAGGCCCACATCGTCGTCGGTCCAGCTGCCCTCGTCGTCTGGTCCGCGATGGGCCAGACACGTGCTCATCCGACGGAGCGTGGCGCGCGCGGCGTCCGCATTGCCGCGAGCCCGGTCATCGAGGTATCCGACGATGCCGCACATGATCAGGACCGAACTCCCAAGGCGCACCAGAACGGCGCAGCCTCGCGAAAGCGGATGTCCGTGAGCCCGGCCGCATCCATCATCACGGCAATCTGATCCCGCGTGAATCGACGCTCGAGCGTCGTGCCGAAGCGATCCAGCGCGTCCGTGCGCATCACGTAGAACGACCGGGCACGATATGCGCTCAACGGCCAGTGCTCGACGGAGATTCCGAGACGCTCGCCAAGCCGCGCCACCCGCGCCGTGGGCCAGTAGACGACGGCGGCGATCGCTTGCGTGACGCCGTAGCGCAGGCTGCTCGGGAGACCGCTGATCACGCGACGCAGCGCATCGCTGAGGCGCCACACCCAACGATACCAGACGGGGCGATTATCGAGCGCGTAATAGAGATAGAGCAGGAACGGGGCACCCCGCTTCAGGCAGCGCACGCAGCGTGTCAATCCTTTCTGCGTATCGGGAAGATGGTGCAGCACCCCGAGCGAGTAGCCGAAATCCATCGTCCCGTCACTGAACGGAAGCGCATCGACGCCGACCTCGTGGAAGTCCACGTTGCCGTACGCGGCCAGGTTGCGCCGGGCGCTCTCGATCGCGCGCGACGGATCGACGCAGTGCAGCCGCCCCACACGCGGCGCCACGAACCGCGCCCATCGGCCGCTGCCGCAGCCGAGGTCGAATCCCACCGCATCGCTGCGCAACCGCGTCCACGGGAACAGGGAGAAATACTGGCCGAACAGCGTCTCGGCTTCCTCCTGCCGCAGCGCAGACTGGTCGAATCGCGTCCACTCTTCGCCGAAGTCTCGCACGATGCGCTGGTCGACGTTTTCCGTCGACGTCGAAGGACGGTCAGCCATCGGCGACCTGCTCCAGCACGCGCAGCGTCATGGCGGCGCTGCGCTCCCAGGTGCACGCAGCGGCGCGCGCGCGTCCCTTCGCCCGCAGCTCGTCGCGAAGGCCCTCGTCGGTGCACAGCCGCCAGATGCCGTCGGCGATCGACTCGGTGGATAACGGATCCACGAGCAGCGCCGCGCCGTCGCTCACCTCCGGCATCGAGGTGACGTTCGACGTGAGCACGGGCGTGCCGGCGGCCATCGCCTCGAGTAACGGCAGCCCGAATCCCTCGTACAGCGAGGGATAGAGGAACGCCACCGCGTGTGCATAGAGAGCCCGGAGCGTCTCGTCACTCACGTGCGGGAGATATCGCACGCGGCGTGGCGCCGTGAACCCCGCGCCGACGTTGGAGAACTTGAGCCCGCTTCTGCCGACGACGACGAGGTCGATGTCACCCAGCCGACCTTCGGCGAGCGCCCAGGCTTCCAGCAACCGGGTGTAGTTCTTCCGCGCCGACACGGCACCGACCGCCAGGACGTAGGGACGGTCCACGCCCGCGGCACGCACGAGTTCCTGCGACTGATTCCCATCGTCGAACCACGCCGGAGCCACACCCAGCGGCACGATCGTCACCCGTTCCATTGGCACACCATATCGCTCGCAGATGCGATCACGCGAAAAGGCCGACGGTGTGGTGATGTGCACGGCGCGCTTCACGGCAATCGGCCAGACCAGACCGAACAGCCTCGCGTACATGGGGTCGTAATACTCCGGACGATCGATGATCGCCATGTCATGGATCACCATCACCCCCTTCGGGTGGCGCACGGGGAACAATCCGGTCGGCGACCACAGCGTGCTCTTGGCAGCCACTCGTGGAATCACCATTTGGTCCCAGGCGATCGAGGGGAACACGCTCGGCGCCACCACGTGCTCGTGATGCTCCAAGCCCGTGAACTCCGCGCGCGCGGGGCCCGGACTGAACAACGTCATCGGCGGCATGCGACGAAGCGTCTCCAGCGCGACGCGCTGCACTCCCGTGAGCGGCTGCGTCAGGAAGCGCGCATTCACCGTGATGCGCCTGGTCATCGACGCGCGGCGTGCGGCGCGGACGACCGGCTCGGCGGGGTGGCCCGTCCCGTCGCCGCGAGCTCGTCCAGCATCTCCACCATTCGATCGAGCTGTCGCTGCACGTCGAAGTGATCCTGCGCCGCCCTGACGCCATCCGCGAACGCCGCGCACCAGGCGGCGCCTGGCTCCAGCAACGCGGCCAGCGCATCCGCGCCTGCCGTCGGCGACGACTCCACACGACCGAGCGCGAACCGCTTCACCGTCTGCCCGACGTCGGACTCCGCTGTGCAGAGCGCGAGAATGGGTCGCGCGGCCGCGATGTATTCGAAGATCTTCCCCGTCATCACCATGCGGTCGTAGTCCGGATCGCTCGTCGACACGAGCAGCAGCACGTCCGCATTGCGCTGCGCCTGCTGCACGGTCTCGAACGGGACGCGTCCGTCGCTGAACCGGATGAGATCCGCCACGCCGAGGCGCATCGCCAGCGCTCGCGTCTTCGGCACGGGATTGGACAGCACCTCCACCTCACACCGCGCCGCGAGGTCGGGATGGCGCCGGCGCAATTCGACGAGCGTTTCGAGGAATGGCACCAGCGTGCGCTGGTAGGGCTTCGGCTCCGGCTTGTCGAGCAGGCTGCCTGCGTAGACGATGCGTAGTCGGCGAGCGGATCGCGCTTCGTCCCCACGTGACTGCGGCCGGGGTTCGCCGCGCGGCGTCACCGAATAGTCGATGCCGTTGTAGACGACCCGGATCCGGTCGGCGACGTCCGGATAGAGCGACGCGTACATCTCGCGCATCCCCTCGGAGATCACGCACACCAGGTCCGCGGCCTGGAAGACGCGACGCTCCATGCGCCGGTGCAGCCAGTCGGCGACCCGGATGCCCGGATGCTGTGACCACGGATCGCGAAGGTCGACGAGCAGCGGCAGGCCGAGCATCCGCTTGACGAACGGCGCCACGACGAGCGTGCTCCATGGGTATCCGGTCGCGATCAGCACCGCATAGCCGCCGAGTCGTTCACGATGAGCGCGGACGTAGCGTTTGACGCGCAGGCCCCACCCGAGCTTGTCGTCCGGCACCGGCACCACCTTCACCACGCGATCCAGCCACGGTCCCCATCGCACCTTGGTGTGTGCGTTGAGGAACGCCACCACGCGCTGCGCCGGATCCTCGATCCGGATCAGCGTGGCCTCGGGCGGGATCTGCGACAGCAACGTGGGATCAGGCCGGAAGTAGTCGTCCGACCCATCGCGCTGCGTCACGACGTCGCACAGCCACCCGCGCGACGGCAGGTTGCGGGTGAACCGGAGCCAGCGCATCACCGGAACGCCACCGCAGGGCGGGTAATAGTACGCGAGCAGCAATGCACGCCGTCTCGGCTGCGCCGGCGCGTCGACGACCGAGGGGCGCGGCGCCGTCGCGCTCATCGCAACGGACGCCCGACGGCGCGGTGAAAGGAGAGTGCCACGAACAGGAAGGCCACCGGATAGAGGAAAGGAGCCAGGCCGAAGAAGTTCACGCGCAGCAGGGAGACCAGTCCCGGATACGACACGAGATAGAAGAAGGTCGCTGCGCCAAGTGACCTCGCGTGACGCCGTGCCACGACGTACGCGGCCCCGATCCAGAGGCCACACGACACGGCGTAGATGATTCCGAACCAACCGAGATCCTGCCACCAGAGGCTCATGCTGTTCTGGGTGCCGAACTCGCTCGACTCCGCGCACCGTGTGAACCGGCCACCGGGCAGCCCGAGGAAGCTCGCGGCTCGAAACATCGACGTGCCGACGACGTCCATGGTCGGTTCGCAGCCGAACGTGATCATCGCGTTGTTGAATTCCGCCGCGAGGTATCCCTGCACCATCACGTCGTAGACACGGCGCTGCGTCTCTGGCGCGAACAACCCGACGCCGTTGGCATACGCGTAGCGTCCGCCGTCGCGCAACGTCGCCCCGAGCCACACGAGCGCGGCCACGCCGGCGATCATCGCCGCGATCGCGCCGCGACGGATGCGCCGGCGATCCGCGAACAGGAGATAGCCGCCGAGCACCGTCGCCGCATACCAGACGACGTACATGCGCGCGGAGAGGGCGATGCCGTGCAGTACGGCAACGACCCCGATCGCCACGAGCATGCGGCGTGCGGTGCGCCGGCGCGCGCCGCTCACCGCGCGGTGGAACGCGAAGGCGGAGTAGATCGCGGTCGGCACGGTGAACAGGTTCACCATCGTGGTCACGCCCGGCATCACCCCAGCCTGGATCATGCCGCCGGCGCTGGCGAGGTCGCCCGCCATCGACGCCTCGATGATCAGATGCGGATTGCGCAGGATCGCCCACGTGTACACCAGTTCCCCAACGAGGCTGAGGAGCAGCGACACGATGGCGATGCGGTCGAGCGCTCGAAGTTGGCCGTCGTCGACGGCGGCCGTGACGGCGCGGCGCAGCCCGAGCGTGCGCGGCAACGCGCTTCCGAGCACGATGGCGCCGAGAAAGCTCGCCAGGTACACCACGTACCGCAGGGCTGCCTCCGCGCTTGCGTACCTCGGCGCAGCAGCCGGGATGGTCGGCTGATCCGGCATCAGGAGGAACCAGATGACGAATTGCGCCAGGAAGATGGTGCCAACCACCGCGAGCGGATTGAGGAGTCCGTTTCCGACCGCCTCGCGCGGTCGCACCGTCGCCCCCACGCCAGTCCTCCTGGCCACCGCCGTCATCCGCGCGGTACCGTCAGCAGCGCGTCCACGACGCGCGCACTCGCCTGTCCGCCACCGTACAGCTCGCCCGATTGCGCGGGCGGCCGCGACGTCAGCCCGTCGCGAAGCGCCTGGAGGACCGCGGACGCGCACGTGGGCGGCGCGAGACGGTTCCAGCCCGCCGTGACGAGCTCCACCCACTCCGTCTCGTCGCGCAGCGTCACGCAGGGGACGCCATGAAAGTACGCCTCCTTCTGCACGCCGCCGGAGTCGGTCGCGATCAGTCGTGCCCCTCGCTCGAGCATCACCATGTCGAGGTATCCCACCGGATCGATCACGCGCAACGGGGCGAGCAAGTCGGCCAGGCCGTGCTCCGCCACGAAGCGCCGCGTGCGCGGGTGCAGCGGCAGCACGACCGCCACGTCGCGCGCGACGGTGGCGAGCGCCGAGAGGATCGCGCTGAGGCGCTCGAGCGAATCGGTGTTCTCCTGCCGGTGAATCGTCGCCAGGACATATTCGCCGGGGCGGAGGGCCATCGCCGAGAGCTGCGTCGTGCGCGCGTCGACCACTCGGCCATACTCGATGGCGCAGTCGTACATCACGTCGCCGACGAGATGCGTGCGGTCGGCCAGCCCCTCGCGCCGCAGATTCTCCACGGCGGTGTCCGTGGGCGCGAAGAGCACCGTCGCGAGATGATCGGTCAGGACGCGGTTGATCTCCTCCGGCATCCGCCGGTTGAAGGAGCGCAGCCCCGCCTCGACGTGGGCGATCGGCAGGTGTCGCTTGGCGGCGGCGAGCGCGCCCGCCAGGGTGGAGTTGGTGTCTCCGTACACGAGCACCCAGTCCGGCGCCGTGTCGATCAGCACCTGTTCGACGCGCTCGAGCATGCGCCCCGTCTGCTCACCATGGTTTCCGCCCGAGACCCCGAGGTGAAAGTCGGGCTGCGGAATTCCGAGCTCGGTGAAGAACACGTCGGACATGTTCTGGTCGAAGTGCTGTCCGGTGTGCACGAGCAGCTCCGTGGCACCGCTCGCGCGCAGCCGACGTGACACCACGCTCGCCTTGATGAACTG
>DASSIC010000613.1:0-2058 GCA_035692325.1 Gemmatimonadaceae bacterium
CTCTCCACCGTGGTGCCGATCGAGCCGGCGAGCATGCCGGGGCGCACGGTGATCCAGTGGGAGAAGGACGACCTCGACGCCGCGGGGCTCGTGAAGATCGACCTGCTCGGCCTCGGCATGCTCACGCTGCTGCAGGACTGCTTGCTGTACATCAGGCAGGGACGCGGGGTGACCGTCGACCTCGCGACGCTCGACATGGACGATCAGGCGGTGTACGACGACCTGTGCGCCGCCGACACGATCGGCGTGTTCCAGGTGGAGAGCCGCGCGCAGATGAACACCCTGCCGCGGTTGAAGCCGCGCTGCTTCTACGATCTGGTGGTGGAAGTCGCGATCATCCGGCCCGGGCCCATCCAGGGCGACATGGTGCACCCGTATCTCCGGCGCCGCGCCGGGCTCGAGCCGGTGACGTACCTGCATCCGTCGCTCGAGCCGATCCTGAAGCGCACGCTCGGCGTGCCGCTCTTCCAGGAGCAGGGGATGCAGGTGGCGATCGCTCTGGCGGGGTTCACGGCGGGCGACGCCGACGTGCTGCGCCGCGCGATGGGCCACAAGCGGAGCCGCGAGCGGATGGCGGCGATCTGCCAGCGGATGCTCGACGGGATGGCGAGGAACGGCATCGACTCGAGCGACGCGGATCGCATCTTCGGCCAGATCAACGGATTCGCCGACTACGGCTTCCCGGAGAGCCATGCGGCGAGCTTCGCGCTGCTCGTGTATGCGTCGGCCTACCTCAAGCACTACTACGCGCCCGAGTTCACGGCGGCCATCCTCAATGCGCAGCCGATGGGCTTCTACGCGCCAGGCACGATCGTGGAAGATGCGCGGCGCCACGGCGTGGAGGTTCGTCCCGCCGACGTCACGCGATCGAAGTGGGATGCGACGCTGGAGTTCGATGACAGATCAAACGCGCCGGCCGTGCGGCTCGGCATTCGCAGCGTGCGTGGGCTGGGCACCGCGGCGCGCGACAAGCTGGAGCGTGCGCTGACCGAGCGGCCGTTCGATTCGGTGGAGGACGTCGTACGTCGGGCGGGGCTCGATCAGCGCGGACTGCGCCATCTTGCAGAAGCGGGGGCGCTGGACGGGCTGCTCCCGCACGAGCCCGACGTGCGGAAGCGGCGCGCCGCACTGTGGGCCGTGCTCGACGCCGCGCGCGGCGACGCAGGGCCGCTCGCGCCACGGCGACGCACGACGTCGTCGTCGAACGACGCGGCGCCGCTGCCGGCCATGACGCGTGTCGAGCTCACCGAGGCCGACTATCGAATGACCGGCATCTCCCTCGCCGGCCATCCGATGTCGCACGTTCGCGGCGTGCTCACTCCCAACGGCGTGCGATCGGCGGCCGACCTCCTGCGCCACGGGCGCGACGGCGAAACGGTGGCGACGGCGGGGCTGGTGATCTGCCGGCAGCGGCCCGGCACGGCAAAGGGATTCGTCTTCCTGACGCTGGAAGACGAGACGGGATTGATCAACGTGGTGGTGACGCCGCAGCGGTTCGAGCGCCAGGCGCTGCTGATCTCGCGTACGCCGCTGCTGCTCGTGCGCGGCGTCCTCCAGGTGGAGCAGAAGGTGGTGAACGTGCGAGCCGCGCAGTTCAGGGCGCTGCAGGCCGCCGTTGGGGCCGAGTTCGCCCAGCGCCATGATTTCCATTGATTGGCGTTGGCAGTTGGCAGTTGACCGAGGACTGAAACCACCGATGACTGACGACTCAGTACGCAGTCATCCAGAAGGTCAGTCGACTACACTGACTCGTTGTCCCAGAACTCATCCTCGCTCACCAGGACTTCCAGCTCGAGGGCGTCGTTGCCCTGCTGCTGGGTATAGTCGGAGATGTGGATCGCCGACGTGCCGATCCGGCGGCCCGACGCATCCACGAGCTCGAGCCCCAGCTTGTCCCGCGCGGCGTGGTACCGCGCGAGCTTGTCTTCGTCGCGCGGCTCGCCGCCGCGCATGGGCACCGCCTCGGTGAACAGCCGGAACACCGGCTGCACGAGCTCGTAGCCGAGCCCCGGGCGGAATCGGCCCCACGCGCGGCGCGTTCCGGCGTCGCGCTGTTCC
>DASSIC010000614.1:0-3361 GCA_035692325.1 Gemmatimonadaceae bacterium
GGATGGGGGAGAATCACTTCGCCGCGGTGCCGACGGCCACGTACGGCGCCGTGATGCTCATGGCGGCGATCGCGTACTGGATCCTCCAGCAGGCGCTGATCGCGCACGACGGCAATGAGTCGCTCCTGGCCGTCGCCGTGGGCACCGACTTCAAGGGCAAGCTCTCGCCCGCGCTCTATCTCGCCGCCATTCCGCTCGCCTTCGTGAGCCGCTGGCTTGCGGGCGCGCTCTTCATCGCCGTCGCGCTCATCTGGCTCGTGCCGGACCGGCGCATCGAGCGCGTGGTGGAGCACAAGGCGTAGTGCTGGGAGGGCTGGCGCCGGACGCCCGGAATGGAGACGTTCTCTCCACCGCTGAATCCGCTTTCCTCACTGCGAGGTCGTCATGACGAGCATCGGCGCGCTGCTGATTCCCATCCTCGTGTCCGCGGTGCTCGTGTTCCTCGCGAGCTCCGTCATCCACATGGTGTCGCCCTGGCACAAGGGCGACTACCCGCGGTCGCCCAAGGAAGGGGCGATCCTCGACGCCCTCCGGCCACTCGACATCCCACCCGGCGACTACTTCATGCCGCGGCCCACGAGCGCCGCGGAGATGAAGTCGCCCGAGTTCACCGAGCGACTGAAGCGCGGTCCCGTCGTGCTCATGACGGTGATGCCGAATGGTCCGATGCAGATGGGGGCGACCTTCGTGCAGTGGTTCGTGTATCTGATCGTCGTGAGCTTTCTCGCCGCCGGAGTCGCACACACCACGCTGCACCGGGGTGACGAGCCGGCGCTGATCTTTCACACCGTCGCGCTCACCGCATTCGCCGGATACGCCCTCGCCCTCTGGCAGCTCTCCATCTGGTACCGCCGCTCGTGGATGATCACCATCAAGTCCACCGTCGACGGTGTGGTCTACGCGGCCATCACCGGCGCCGTCTTCGTGTGGCTCTGGCCGAAATAACCGCGGGACGATGAGCGAGCCCTTCCACGAGCAGAGCACCCGGGAGGAGATCGCGAATGTGGTGAGCCACGGCGCGGGTGTCGCGATGGGGCTCGTCGCACTCCCGCTGCTGATCATCGCCGCCGCGCGTCGCGATGACGTATGGCAGATCGTGGCCGGCGCCGTCTACGCCACCACGCTGGTGCTGCTGTACTCGGCCTCTACCGTCTACCACGCCCTCCCGACGCGCGCACCCGCGAAGCGACTGTTTCGGGGCCTCGATCACGGCGCGATCTATCTGCTCATCGCCGGCACCTACACGCCGTTCGCCCTTGGCGCCTTGCGCGGCGCCTGGGGCTGGTCGATCCTCGCCGTGATCTGGTCGCTCGCCGCCGGCGGGATCGTGCTGAAGATGGGCCTTGGCTTCCGCTATCCCAGGCTGTCGACCGCACTCTATCTGCTCATGGGATGGCTGATCGTCATCGTGCTGCGACCACTCTATCGCGCCGTCGGGCCGGCGGGGATGGCCTGGATTGGCGCCGGGGGATTCAGCTACACGGTGGGTGTGTACTTCTACGTGCGCGATCACCGGCGCTACCACCACTTCGTGTGGCACCTGTTCGTGCTCGCGGGCAGCGCGTTTCACCTCGTGGCGGTGGCGCGCTACGCGAACGGCATTCCTCGCTGAGCACCGCGGCCGGTGCCGACGCCCGATCAGGAATACGTCGGGGTGCGACGCACCACCGCTGCGGCGCGGCGAAACGAGGCGATCAACGCGAGCACGGTCGGACGCTCTTCGCCGGCACGCCAGAGCAGCTCCATCCCCCACGGGATCGACAAGCCATCCACGACGAGCGCCACCGTTCCCTTCGGTGGATTGGTGCGCTGCGAGCGGAAGCCCAGGCACCAGCCCTTCCCCTCGGCGGCACGCGCCCAGCGCAGGTGCAGCGACTGGTACGTGGTGTCCACCGCGGAGCGCAGATCCAGCCGATCGAGCTGCTTCATCACCTGCTCGTGAAAGGCGGGATGCGAGTCTCGCGACGAGAACAGGAAGGGCAGCTCCGCCAGCTCGGGCAGCCGCAGGCGTTCGCGCATCGCGAACGGGTGGCTGGCGGCGATGAGCACGCAGTCGAGCGGATCGTCCAGCATGTGCTCACGCACGACGGACGATGACTCCTGCCCGACGCCCGGCCCCACGGCGCTGAACCCCAGATCGACCGTCGCGCTCAGGAGCGCCGTCTGCTGCGAGATGCTCGGCACCTCGAGGATCTCGATCGCCAGGCGCGGCTCGGTGCGCGTGCACTCCGCCAGCACGCTCGCGACGACATGGATTCCCACCGGCGTGCTGATCGTGGCCAGCGTGCACTCGCCCAGCGCGCCGCGATGCGCCCGGTTGGCGGCGTGCGCAGCCTCCTCGAGCGCCGCCGTCACTCCGCGTGTTTCGTGGATGAGAATCTCCCCGGCCGCCGTCGGCCGTACGCCGCGACGCCCGCGTTCGAGCAGCTCGACGCCGAGCGCACGCTCGAGATCGCGAAGCTGCCGCGAGAGGACGGGCTGGGCGATGCCGAGCGATTCGGCCGCGCCACCGATGCTCGCGCTCTCCACGGCGGCGCGGAGATACTCGAGATGTCGCAGCTCGAGCGTGCGCGGGAGCTCCTGTACGTCGGCACCTCGCTCGTCGGCCGCGGCCGACGTCGCCGCCGGTGGCTCCGCCATACCCGCGCAGACGTCGCGCAGCACGTCGAGCACGACGGTCACGACGCTGCTCCGGTCGTCCATCCGTCGCTGTGCCGCGCGCTCGAGCGACGCGGAGAAGTCCTCCACCGGCACGACGGACGTGCCCGTGGGAGGCTGATCGAGGTACGCGTCCGAGACGAGCGACCACCCATGGCCGGCGGCGACGAGTGTCCGCACGCCGCTCATGCTGCGCGCCGTCCGCACCTGTGCCGGTGGAATGCCGGCGCGCTCGAGCGCGCGCGAGATCGGCGCCCAGACTTCGGGGATCAGCGTCGGGTCCACGGTCACGTACGCTGCGTCGCGCAGCTCCGCGAGGCGAAGCGTGCCGCGGTGCGCGAGCGGGTGCGACGCCGGCAGCAGCGCGCAGCGCACCGTCTCCGTCCAGAGCGGCTCGGCGTCGATCCCGTCCATCTCCGGCGGCGGGCGCACGCCCACCAACAGGTCCGCGTCGCCTCGGCGCAGCATCTCCCAGTGATCGGGAACGTCCGCCTCGGTGATCGCCAGCTCGATCTCGGGATAGCGCGTCGCGACCTGCTCCGCGGTGCGCGAGAGGTGCGTGAGTCCGAGGGCCGCGCGCGGCGCGGCGATCACGCAGCGTCCGACATGCCCCACGCTGGCCAGCCGCGCACGCCGCACGCTGTTCGTCAGCAGGTCGAGCACGGCGCGAACCGAGCGGAGGTATGCCACGCCAGCCGCCGTG
>DASSIC010000615.1:0-4189 GCA_035692325.1 Gemmatimonadaceae bacterium
CATCCTCGACGTCATGCGCTTCTGGCTGCGCATGGGGGTAGACGGGCTGCGCCTCGACGCAATTCCATACCTCGTCGAACGTGAGGGAAGCAACTGCGAGAACCTCCCCGAGACGCACGTGGTGCTCAAGCGGCTGCGCGCCGCGCTCGACGAGGAGTTCACCGACCGCGTGTTCCTGGCCGAAGCGAACCAGTGGCCCGATGACGTGCGTCCGTACTTCGGCGACGGCGACGAATGCCACATGGCGTTCCATTTTCCCGTCATGCCGCGGATGTACATGGCGGTGGCGCAGGAGAACCGGACGCCGATCGTGGACATCATGGCGCGCACGCCGCCCATTCCCCCCGAGTGCCAGTGGGCGATCTTCCTTCGCAACCACGACGAGCTCACGCTCGAGATGGTGACCGAGAACGAGCGGACCTTCATGTATGGGCATTACGCGAAGGACAAGCGCATGCGCATCAACGTCGGCATCCGCCGGCGCCTCGCCCCGCTGATGGAGAACGGGCGCAAGGAGATCGAGCTGATGCACGCGCTGCTGATGTCGCTCCCCGGCTCGCCCGTGCTCTACTACGGCGACGAGATCGGCATGGGCGACAACATCTACCTCGGCGATCGCAACGGCGTGCGCACGCCGATGCAGTGGTCGCCGGACCGCAACGCCGGCTTCTCCAGCGTGGCGAGCGCGGCGCTCTACTTCCCGATCATCGTCGATCCGCCCTATGGCTATCAGACGGTGAACGTCGAAGCGCAGGAGGCGACGTCGACGTCACTGCTGCAGTGGACGCGAGCCATCGTGCGCCTGCGCAGGAAGTACTGCGCCTTCGGCCGCGGCACCTTCGAGCCGCTCGCGCCGGAGAATCGCCGCGTGCTGGCGTTCCTGCGCCGCTACGGCGACGAGATCATCCTCTGCGTGAACAACCTCGCGCGCCACGCGCAGTACGTGGAGCTGGATCTCGCCGAGTTCGACGGCTGGTCGCCGCTGGAGCTGTGGAGCGGCCACGCCTTTCCCGCGATCGATCGCGTGCCCTATCGGTTCACGTTGAATGGGCGCGATTTCATGTGGTTCAAGCTGGAGCCACCCGGCGGCCCGCAGCGTCTGGGCGCGGTGGCGGAGGAGAGTGCATGACGGGCACGATGATGGACCTTCCGGTAGAGCTGAACGAGAGCGCCGACGATCGCGCGCCGGAGCATTGGGCACTGCGCCGCGGCGCGACGCTCACGCCGGCCGGCGTGACGTTCAGCGTGTGGGCACCGAATGCGAATGCCGTGAGCGTCGTCGTCGCCACGGGCGAGGCGAAGGGGGACCATCCGCTCGAGCGGCAGGTGGGCCAGCGCGGCGTGTTCGCCGCCGACGTGCGCGGCGTGAAGGCCGGCGATCGCTACGGCTTTCGCGTCGACGGGAGCGAACCGCTGCCGGATCCGGTGAGCCGTTCGCAGCCCGACGGGGTGCACGCTCTCTCTGAAGTGGTCGATCCCGACGCCTTCGAGTGGCGCGACGACCGCTGGAGCGGTGTGTCCCTCCCCGACTTCGTGCTGTACGAGCTGCACGTCGGCACCTTCACGCCACAGGGCACCTTCGACGCCGCCGCCGCACGGCTGCCCGAGCTGCTGTCGCTCGGCGTCACGGCCATCGAGATCATGCCGGTGGCCGAGTTTCCCGGCGTCCGCAACTGGGGCTACGACGGTGTGCATCTGTACGCGCCGCACCACGCGTACGGCGGACCGGCGGGACTGAAGCGGTTGGTGAACGCCGCGCACGCTCTGGGCATCGGCGTGGTGCTCGACGTCGTGTACAATCACGTCGGCCCCGAGGGGAACTACCTCGACCACTTCGGCCCGTACTTCACCGACGTCTACCGCACGCCGTGGGGTCGCGCCGTGAACTACGACGGCCCGGGCAGCGACGGCGTCCGCCAGTGGGCGCACGACAACGCGCTGTACTGGATCACCGAATATCACGTCGACGCGCTGCGCCTCGACGCGGTGCAGGGGATCTACGACTTCGGCGCGCTCCAGTTCCTCGAGGAGCTGTCGGACGAGGTGCACGAGCTCGGGCGTCGCATGGGGCGGAAGATCCAGCTCATGGCGGAGAGCGACCTCAATGATCCGCGGCTGGTGCGTCCCCCGGAGCAGGGCGGTTACGGGATGGATGCGCAGTGGGCGGACGACGTCCATCACACGATCCACGCGACGCTCACGGGCGAGCGTCATGGCTACTACCAGGACTTCGAGGGGATCGCGACGATCGCCGACGTGTATCGCGAGCCCTTCTTCTACGCGCGCCGCTACGCGCCGCACCGCGACCGCACGCATGGCCGCTCGTCGGCCGGCGTGCCGCGCCAGCGATTCATCGTCGCGGCGCAGAATCACGACCAGATCGGCAACCGGCCGAACGGGGAGCGGCTCGCGTCGCTCGTCACCCCCGATCGCGCGCGGCTGGCCGCGGCGCTCGTGCTGCTCTCGCCGTACATCCCGCTCCTGTTCATGGGCGAGGAGTACGGCGAGACGGCGCCCTTCCTCTACTTCGTCCACCACGGCGATCCGGATCTCGTCGAGGCGGTGCGCGCCGGGCGTCGCAAGGAGTTCGACGCGATCGGCAAGTCCGAGGAGCAGATCGACCCGCAGGACGAGGACACCTTCGCGCGCAGCCGACTGGCGTGGGAGCGGCGCTACGACGGCAGCGGGGAGCGGATGCTCCGGCTCTACACCGATCTGCTCGCGCTCCGGCGCGAGGAGCCGGCGCTGCGTCCGGGCGCGAGCGTCGCGCACGTGCAAGGGGGAACCGACTGGTGCACCGTCTTCCGCGCCATGCCGCTGCAGGGCGACATCTTCGATTCGGTCCGGGCGCAGCGCACGCTCTGGTGCGCCTTCAACCTGTGCGGCCATCCGCAGGACATTCCCGTGCCCGTCGAGGCGACCCAGCGCTGGCGGCTGCGCCTCTCCACGGATGCGGAGGGCTACGGTGGCTCGGACCTTCTGATACACTCCATCGCGGCCGCCGAGCCGGAGAACGATTTGAACGACGCACCGAAACGACTGCTGGTTCCCTCCACGCCCATCGAGCAGCGCGCGCGCAGCGTCCGCCTGCCCGCCTGGAGCGCCGCCGTGTACGTACGGGACGACCAGGCATGACGATGCGCGTGTGGCCGGGCCGACCCTATCCACTCGGGGCGAGCTGGGACGGCACCGGGGTGAACTTCGCGCTGTTCAGCGAGCACGCCACCGGCGTGGAGCTCTGCCTGTTCCGCGAGCCGGACGACACCGAGGAGGCGGGGAAGATCCGGATCACGGAGCGCACCGACCAGGTATGGCACTGCTACCTCCCCGACGCGCGCCCCGGCCAGTACTACGGCTACCGCGTGCACGGCGCCTATGCGCCGGAGGAAGGGCTGCGCTTCAATCCCGCCAAGCTCCTGATCGACCCGTACGCCAAGGCGATCACCGGCGCCATCAGGTGGAGCAACGACCTGTTCGCGTACAAGGTGGGGAACCCCAAGGAGGATCTCGAGCCCGATCCCGACAACTCCGCCGGCGGCGTGCCCAAGTCGGTGGTGATCGACAACGCCTTCACGTGGGAGGACGACGGGCCGCTCCACATCCCGTACAACCGCACGATCATCTACGAGTGTCACGTGAAGGGGATGACGCAGAAGCATCCCGACGTGCCACCCGAGCTGCGGGGGACGTACCTCGGACTCTGCAGCGATCCGATGATCGAGTACTTCCAGAGCCTCGGCGTCACGGCGCTGGAACTGCTGCCGGTGCACCAGTTCGTCGTCGACCGGCATCTCGCCGAGCGTGGGCTGACGAACTACTGGGGCTACAACTCGATCGGCTTCTTCGCGCCGGACGTGCGCTACGCCACGCGCGGGCTCGGCAACCAGGTCTACGAGTTCAAGACGATGGTGAAGACGCTGCACGCCGCCGGGCTCGAGGTGATCCTCGACGTCGTGTACAACCACACCGGGGAAGGGAACCACCTGGGGCCGACGCTGTCGCTGCGCGGGATCGACAACACGACGTACTACCGGTTGGAGCCGAAGAACAAGCGCTTCTACACGGACTTCACCGGCACGGGCAACTCGCTCAACATGCAGCACCCGCGCACGATCCAGCTCGTGATGGATTCGCTGCGCTACTGGGTGGAGGAGATGCACGTGGACGGCTTCCGCTTCGACCTCGCGCC
>DASSIC010000616.1:0-3314 GCA_035692325.1 Gemmatimonadaceae bacterium
GTGCCGGCTGCGCCCGACTCGAGCTGCGAGTAGTTCCGCTGCGCGAGAGCGGGCACTGCGATGATGCGTTGGGCGATGTCGTCGAAGTCGATCGCGGTCGGACGCCTGCCTGCACGCGCAGCGGCCTGTTCCGCCGACATGATCTTTCCACTCGCATCGCGGAACTGCGCCACGGTGTCGTACACCGACCGCAGCGTGTCACCCGATGTCATCAACGCGTGCTCTTCGTCGCTCTCCGGCAGCAGCGGGCTCGCGTCGCCCTTCTTCAGCACGGCGAGATAGAGCGCGCTCGTGATGGGCCGATCATACGACCCCATGTCGAGCCAGCCCGAGTTCAACCCGAAGTTCGTGCTCGCCAGGAACCAGAGATACTTCCCGCTCGCGTCCCACGCCGGCGACGTCGCATCGGCCAGGCCGTCAGTCAGCTGGTATGCAGTGCCGCGCTCGACGTCGTAGACGAAGATCGCGCGGAACATCGACGGCAAGCGGCGCGAGTACGCGATCCACCGCCCATCCGGCGAGAAGCGCGGGTTGAGCGAGCGGTCGGGCATCATGAACGGATCGGTGTCCACCTGCGTGCTCTTCCCACTGGCGACGTCGAGCACCCACAGGCGCAGATGGGTGTCGTGGAAGAGGATCCGCTTCCCGTCCGGGCTCCACTCCGGCGTGTAGTAGTGGCTCGGCTCCGGCAGCGCGATCTCGCGCTTCGTCGTGCCGTCCTGACTCGCGATGACGAGCTTGTACTCGCCGCTCGCGTCGCTGAACCACGACAGCTGCGTTGCGTCCGGGCTCCACGCCGGATCCCGTTCCGCGCTCCCCGACGAATTGGTGAGATTGCGCGCGTCGCCCTTCTCGGCGGGAATGGTGAAGATCTCTCCGCGCGCCTCGACGGCGGCGCGCTTGCCCGTCGGCGACAGCGCGAGCGAGGTCACGCGCGACGAGACGTCCTTCCACTGCGGCATCATCCACGGATAGTCGCCGGCGGCGGTGATGCTCACGGTGTGCTCCTTCCCCGTGGACGGATCGAGCTCGTGCACGTACCCGCCCTGCTCGAACACGACGACGTTTGCCGACGTCGAGGCATCGAGCGTCTTGACGTCGAAGTCGCGGAAGTGGGTGACC
Organism: Gemmatimonadaceae bacterium; assembly: GCA_035692325.1. Taxonomy (GTDB): domain Bacteria; phylum Gemmatimonadota; class Gemmatimonadetes; order Gemmatimonadales; family Gemmatimonadaceae; genus AG11. The sequence goes on from DASSIC010000616.1 coordinate 1,123, forward strand.
TCGTCGAGCGCCTTCGACTTCGTGTCGTAGCGCCAGATGTTGGAGACGCCGTCGCGGTCGCTCAGGAAATAGACGACGTCGCCGACCCAGACAGGATCCATCTCCTTGGAATTCTCCCAGGGCGTCGTGACGACGTCGTGCGTCGCGAGATCCTCGATCCAGATCGGCCGGTTCTGCCCGCCGCGGTAGTTGCGGCGCTCCTCGTCCCACGAGTTGTTCATGCGATACGCGATGCGGCGGCCGTCGGGGCTGATCTTGCCCTGATACGCGCGCGGCATCGGCATGGGCGTCTCGGGGCCGCCGTCGACGCTCACGGTGTAGAACTTCGGTACCGCACTCGGCGCATTCGGGGCGCGCGAACTGGCGAACACGATCTGCTTTCCATCCGGCGTCCACCCCTGCACGACGTCGGCGCCGGGGTGGTACGTGAGACGCTTCGGCTCGCCCCCTTCTATAGGTAGGAGATAGACGTCGACGTTGCCGGCGTACTGGGCGCTGAAGGCGACCTTGCTCCCGTCGGGCGACAGCTTCGGGTTGGAGGCTTCGCCGGCGAAGCTCGTGAGGCGTCGGGCTGCGCCACCCGATCGATCCACGATCCAGATGTTGCCCGCGTGGGCGAAGGCGATGTGGCGCGCGCTCACGCTCGGCGAGCGGAGCATGCGGGTCTGGGCATTCAGCGGCGCGCCTGAGAGCAGGGCGATCGCGGCGAGGAGGGACCGATTCATCATGGTGTCATTGAGGAAGTTCGAGACTCTATCGCCCGTTCAGGCGGACGGATAGTCCCCGGCCATGCCAGCGGAATGCACGGAAACGGCGGAAACTGCTGAACGGGCGGATCACCCATTGGTTGATCCGCCCGTTCCGTCGTTTCCGCCCGTTCTGTGCATTCTCTTTCTGAGTTTCCCGCGCGCCGCTCAGTCCTTGGCACGATCAACAGCGATTCATCGCGTCGACAAGGAAGGCGGCACTCACCAGATGCCGTTGCGCGTCATGAACGCGAGAATGCCGTCCACCGTGTGAGCGAGTGACGGATCAGGCATGCCCCGGGGGCTCGCGTCACGGGCGTTCTGATACGACGCGTTGTCATACCGCTTGAACTCCATCGCCGAGATGTTGTCGACGGACCCGATCAGGAAGTCGAGGAGCGGGAACAGGAGGTCGTCCCTGGTGCACCGACGGATGACCTCCGGCACGAACTCGCGCAGCGGGAAGAGCTGGAAGCGGCGCCCCGTGCGCGCGCCGATGATGCGGATGACATCCACCATGTTTGCGTAGTCGTCGCGCGTCACGTGGAAGGTGCGGCCCACTGTCGCCGGCTGGTACGCCACGGCCACGATGTTGTTGGCCGTCACATCGACGGGGACGAAGCTGACCTGGTTGAGCGTATCGACGCCGATGCCGTGCTTGATCATGAAGGCGATCAGCCGGATCGTGATGTCGACATTGGTGCCCCCGCCTGCCGTGGTGGGTGTAATCAGCGATGGGCGGAAGATCCGCGTCTCGAGACCGCGACTGGCCGCGTCGAGCACCTTCTGTTCCGCCACCCATTTTGTCTGGCTGTAGCCGAAGTCGAGTCGCTCCATGCCCGCGTTCGAATCGGCCTCATGGAGCACGGGCTTCGTCGCCCAGCCGAAGATGAAGGTGGTCGAGATGTGATTGAACTGTTTCGGCCGGCCAGCGAATGCCAGGCGCAGCAGCTCGTCCGTCCCCAGGACGTTCGCTGCACGCATCGTCGCGTAGTTGAACAGGTAGTTGACCGTGGCGGCGTTGTGATAAATGGTGTCGATACCGCACGCGAGCGCGTCCCAGACTTCCCGCGTGACACCCAGGCCCGGCCTCTCGAGGTCGCCGCAGATGGGAATCACGCGCTTCTCGAGCTGGGCGGCGAGGGAATCCGCCGGGGCAAGGGCCTGGCGAAGCACATTGCGTATCCGACCACGCGCTTCGTCCACCGTGGTGGCGCGAATCACGACGTGGACGGTCGACTCGGTCTGCTCGAGGAGACTTCGGAGCAGGAACGGACCCAGGAAGCCGGTGCCGCCGGTGAGCAGCACCTGCGGTGCGCTCCGGGACACCGATGCGACGCGTCCCGCCGCAGTCGCCACGGGCGGCGCGAGCGGCGTCGAGATGGTTCGGTCGCTGACCATCATCGCGTGCTCTTCGGCGCGATGCTGCTCCCGCATCCGTGCCAG
>DASSIC010000617.1:0-2741 GCA_035692325.1 Gemmatimonadaceae bacterium
ACGCCGTCCGGCGCGAGCATGACGGCGAGTGGTTCACCGACTGCGTCGTGATGCGGGTGCGCGAACGGCGCAAGTTCGAGGACGCGCTCCTCCGGGCGAAGAAGGAGGCGGAAGAGGCGCACGCCGTGAGCGAGGCGCATCGCGCCGAACTTCAGCTGGCGAACTCGCAGCTCGAGCAGCAGGCGATGGAGCTGGAGATGAGCCAGCAGCAGCTCAACGAGCAGGCCGAGGAGCTCGAGGTGCAGAGCGAGGAGTTGCGGGTGATGAACGACGAGCTGCTGGAGCGCTCACACGAGCTGGAGCGCCTGCGCGTCATCTCCGAAGAGGCGAACAGGGCCAAGAGCGCGTTCCTGGCCGCCATGTCGCACGAGCTGCGCACGCCGCTGAACGCCATCGGCGGGTACGTCCAGCTCCTCGAGATGGGGATCCACGGACCGGTGACCACCGCGCAGTCGGACGCCCTCGGCAAGGTGGCGCGAAGCCAGCGGCACCTGCTTCGGCTCATCAACGAGGTGCTGAACCTGGCGAGGATCGAGGCCGGCAGCGTGAACTACGACGTGCGGCGCGTCTCGGTGCGCGAGATCGTGGATGCCGTGCTGCCGATGGTGGAGCCGCAGATGTCCCAACGCGGGCTGTCGCTGGAGGTGAACGTGCCGATGGATCTGTCGGCGCACGCGGACCGCGACAAGGCCGAGCAGGTCCTGCTCAACCTGCTCGGCAACGCGGTGAAGTTCACCGCGCGCGGCGGGTGCGTGCGCGTCGCGGCGGGCCTCGACGGCACGGGCGATACGGGCCGATCACCGAGGGTGCAGCTCCGGGTGGAGGACACCGGCGTCGGCATTCCGCCGGACAAGCTGCAGCAGGTGTTCGAGCCGTTCGTGCAGGTGAGCGCGGACTCCACGCGTCGCGCCGAGGGGACAGGGCTCGGGCTGGCGATCAGCCGCGACCTGGCTCGCGGGATGGGTGGGGAGCTGAGCGCAACGAGCGTGGTGGGTGAGGGAAGCGTGTTCACGCTGGATCTGGCGGCGGCGATTCCGTGACTTGACAGCGAATCGGTTCGACGCACACCTTGAACGTACACCGACACCGATCGCATGCTCTCCTTCGTCCGTGCCAACCTCGCGCTCGACCTCAAGTCGAACTCCTCCAGGAGTTCTGGCTGAGCGCGCACGCACGACGACGAGAGCACCAAGCGCCCGCCAGACAGAGTCTGGCGGGCGCTTTTGCATGTCCGACATCCGCTGCCTTTCCCAGACGAGGAACCGCATGACCGCACCGACGCTGACCACGCACCCGCTCGACCAGCTCTCGCTGGGCAAGATCGTGCAGATCCGCGAGCGCCTCCTCAAGGCGCAGGCCGAGGGGACGCCGGTGTTCCGGCTCGAATCGGGCGATCCGAGCTTCGCCGTGGCGCCGCACGTGCTCGACGCCATCGCGAAGGCGGCGGCGGCGGGGAAGACGCACTACGTGCCGAACAACGGGATCCCCGAGCTGCGCGCGGCACTGGCGGACAAGTTGATGCGCAAGAACGGCATGCGTGACGTGCGTGCCGAGGACGTCTTTCTCACGAACGGCGCGATGCACGCGCTGTACGCCACCTTCGGGGCGCTCCTGTCGGCGGGCGACGAGGTGATCATCCCCGATCCGATGTGGACGGAGGTCGCCGAGAACATCCGGCTGGCGGGTGGTGTGCCCGTGGGCGTGCCGCTGCGGGCCGAGCGCGACTTCGAGTACGATCCGGACGACATCGCATCGGCGATCACCGAGCGCACCGTCGCGATCTTTCTCAACACGCCGCACAACCCGACGGGCGCCGTGCTCTCCGAGACGACGCTGCGGCGCATCGCCGCGCTCGCGCAGGAGCACGACCTCTGGATCGTCTCCGACGAGGCGTACGAGGACGTGATCTACGAGCCGAACGTGCATCACTCCATCGCCGCGCTCGCGCCGGAGTACGCCGACCGGATCGTGAGCATCTACTCGTTCTCCAAGAGCTACGCGATGAGCGGGCTGCGGATCGGCTACATCGCCACCAGCGCTCCGTCGCTGCACGACCGGCTGCCCAAGCTGCTCCGCTGCACGATCAACGGCGTGAACAGTCTGGCGCAGTGGGGGGCGCTCGAGGCGGTGCGCGGCGATCAGTCACAGCTCGCGTCGATGCGCGCCGAGTACGGCGTACGGCGGGACCTGCTGCTCGCGGCGCTCTCGGGGATCGAAGGGGTGCGGCCATTCGTGCCGCGTGGCGCCTTCTATGTATGGGCCGAGCTCGATCCGGCGCTCTACTCGCGGCTGGGCGTGCGCGATGCCGATCACCTGTCGGACCGGCTCGCCGAGCAGGGGATCGGCAGCGCACCGGGGAGTGCGTTCGGAGATGCCAGCGCCAACGCGATCCGCTTCGCGTACAGCTGCGCGACACAGATGGTGCGGGACGGCGCACGAGCCGCGCGTGCGGTGCTCGGCTCCAGCGGGCCGGCGGGCAGAGGATGACGCCACCGCTGCGCGTCGCGCTCGGGGAGTACGACACCGGATGGCACGATCCGGCGCGCTCGCTCGAGCGCGCTGGCGTCGTGGTGCGCGGTGCTGCCGCGGCCGGTGCCGGGCTCGTCGTGCTGCCGGAGATGTGCACGACCGGCTTCACGATGGATGCACGCCAGGCGGAAGCGATCGATGGACCGAGCGTGCGGGGGTTGAGCCGGCTTGCCGTCGAGGCACACACCAACGTGCTCGCGGGTGTCGCCATC
>DASSIC010000618.1:0-6885 GCA_035692325.1 Gemmatimonadaceae bacterium
GTTCACGAAGTCGCCGTACTGCGCCTCCCACAGCACCACGTCGTGCGGCGCCGCGGTGCTGAAGCCGTACTCGAACCCCATCACCGCCGTCTCGGACAGCGGGCTGTTGTAGATCTCGAATCGCCCCTTCGCATCCGGCAGTTCGGCGAGTGGCGTGTAGATCTTGCCGGTCTCCACGTCGTGTACGACCGCGTTGCGATGCGCGAACGTCCCGCGCTCGGCATCCTGCCCGCTGATCCGCACGCCGACGCCGTCCTGCAGCAGCGCGCCGAACGCGAGTGCCTCGGCGTGTCCCCAATCGATCTTGCCGGTGCCGAGCGCGTCGCGACGGCGCTCGAGCGTCTTGGCGAGCTGACGGTGCAGCGTGAAGCCAGCCGGCCAGGCGAGCAACCGTGTATTGATCGCCTCGAGCCGCGGCGCCGGCACCGACGTCGTCGGCTCGTCCGCAGTGTGCGCCGAGGCTCCAGTCTTCGCCGCGCGCCCGTCGACGTTGGCCGAGGCGTTCGCCTTCATCGCCTTGTGCACCGTGGCGAGGTGCTGCGCGACTTCGTCGTCGATCGCCTTGACGTCGGCCTCGGTCAGCACCCGCTCGCGTACGAGCCGCGAGCCCCACACCTGCCGCGGCGTCGGATGCGCCCGCACCAGCTCGTAGAGCTTCGGCTGCGTGAACGCCGGCTCGTCGGTCTCGTTGTGCCCCCAGCGCCGATAGCCGACGAGATCGATCACGACGTCCTTCGCGAACTTGTCGCGATAGGCGGCCGCGAGACGCACCACGCCGATGCATGCCTCCGCGTCGTCAGCGTTCACGTGCATGATCGGCACCTCGAACCCCTTGGCCATGTCGCTGGCGTAGCGGGTCGAGCGCGCGTCGATCGGATCGGTGGTGAATCCGACCTGGTTGTTGACGATGAGATGGATCGTCCCGCCGATGCGGTAGCCGCGCAGCCGCGAGAGGTTGAACGTCTCCGGCACCACTCCTTCGCCCGGAAACGCCGCATCGCCGTGAATGCAGATCGGCACCACCAGGCGCTCGTCGCGGCCGCCCGGCACACCATCCACGCGCTGTGCCGCGCGCGTCATGCCGCTCATCACCGGGTTCACGATCTCGAGATGGCTCGGGTTCGGCGCGAGCTCCAGCTTCACCTTCCGCTCGCCCACCACGCGCTCGCTCTCGAAGCCGAGGTGGTACTTCACGTCACCCGTCGTCGCGTCCTCGCTCGTCTCGCCCGGCTTGCCTTCGAACTCGCCGAACATCTCGTCGTACGACATCCCCATCACGTGCACGAGCACGTTGATGCGGCCGCGATGCGCCATCCCGATCACCACCTGCCGCGCGCCGCTCTCCGCCGCGCGCGCGATGGACTCGTCGAGCATCGGCACCATCGCGTCCGTGCCCTCCACCGAGAAGCGCTTGTAGCCCTGATACTGGCGGCCGAGGAAGCGCTCGAGCCCGTCCACCTCGGTGAGTCGCCGCAGGACGGCGATCTTCTCGTCCTTCGTCAGGGGCTGGGTGTAGGTACCGTGCTCCACCGCCTGCGTCAGCCAGGTCCGCTCGTCCTCGCTGCCGAGGTGTGCGAACTCGAAGCCGATGGCCGTGCAGTACGCCGTCCGCAGCGCGTGCACGACGTCCGCCGCCGTGCCCGACTCGAAGCCGAGGGCGCTCGCCGGCACGGACGCCAGCTCCTCCTCCGTGAGACCGTGGAACTCCGGCGTCAGCTCGACGCCACCGGGTGGGGGCGTTCCGAGCGGATCGAGCTGCACGGCCAGGTGGCCGTACTGCCGGATCGCGTCCACGAGCGCCGCGGCGCCAGCGGTCTTACGAAGGAGCGCGCCGTCCGCCACGCCCGCCGCGGGCGCACCCGCCAGCGACTGCGCGGCGCGAAAGAACTGGCGCCAGGATTCGTCCACCGACGACGGATCTCGCTGATAGCGCTCGAACGCCTCGGCGATGTAGGCGTCGTTGAAGATGGTGGTAGCGGGAGGGAAGCTCGGCATGGAGGAAATCTAAAAGAACGGGGCGGCGCCTGCTGCGCCGCCCGCTCTATACCGAGCCTTCCCAGGTCACCGGCAGCACGACCGTGAACGTGGAACCCGCTCCCGGCGCGCTTTCCACCTCGATGTGCCCCCCGAGCAGCGTCGCCAGGCGACGCGAGATGTACAGCCCCAGTCCCGTGCCTCCGTGCCGTCGTGTGAGGCCGGTGTCCACCTGCGCGAATGGGCGGAACAGACGCGGTAGCTCGTCCGCGGGAATGCCGATCCCGGTGTCCACGATGTCCACACGCACCGCGCGCGCACCTCGACTCAGGCGCAGCGTCACCGCTCCGGAGTCGGTGAACTTCACCGCGTTCCCCAGCAGGTTCACGAGAATCTGGCGCGCCTTGTCGATGTCGCTCGTCATGCGCACCGAGGAGAAGGGGAGCTGCACGTGCAGCCGCAGCCCCTTCTGCTCGGCCATCGGCTCCACCACCGCCAGCGCCGCCCGCACGAGATCCTCGGCCAGGAAATCGGTCGGTCGCACCGTCTCGCGACCCTCCTCGAGGCTCGTGAACGCGAGGATCTCCTCGATCATCGCCGACAGGTGCGTCGTGACCGACCGCATCCGCTCGATGATGTCGAGCTGTGGATCGCTCATCGGGCCGATCACCTGATCGGCGAGCAACTCGTTGTAGCCCGCCAGCGCCGTGAGCGGTGTGCGCAGCTCGTGGCTCATCGTGGCCAGGAAGCGCCCCTTCGCGCGGTCGGCGCTGCGCGCCTGCTGCAGCAGTAGTGACTTGTGCACCGCGAGCGCCGCATGGTCCGCCAGCATGCGCAGTCGCTGCTCGTCCCGCTCGCGGAACGGCCGCGCGCCGATCGCGCGTCCCACGGCCAGCACGCCGAGTGTGTCGCCGTGGGCGTGCAGCGGCGCCACCAGCACCGGGCCGAGCTCCAGGTCGGGCACCACGCGCTGCAGCGGACGCCCCGAGCCGTTGAAGTTGTCTTCCGTCACGAGCGTGCCGCCCGCGAGCGCTTCCCCCATCATCGAACCCGTGAGCTCGAAGCAGCGCCCGCGGGCGGCCACGAGCTCGCCCGACGCCGCCACGACCTCGCCGAGGTTCCCCGTCATGCGCAGCACCGCCGCGCCGCTGCCCTGACACTGCTGCGCCGCTATCTCGCAGAGCGTGTGCAGCACCTCCGCCATGTCGGTGACCTCGGCCAGCCGCCGCGCCACCGTGTGCAGCGCGCCACGGTCGTCCCCATGATCGGCCTGCGCTTCGAGCACGAGCCCCGACGCGGCGCGACGTGCGATGCCGCTCACCCGGCACGCGCTGGCGTCGGCATGAGCCGCCCGCAACGTGAGCTCCACCGTCCGCGGCTCGCCGTCCGCCAGGGTCTGTCGCAGCTCTCCCGCCGGGCTCGCCGCGCCCGGGTCGATCAGCGCGTCGAGCGGCGTACCGGGAATGACCGGCGCGCCAAGCCAGGATCCCCATGCCCCGTTCGCGTACTGCACGGCGAGATCGGACGCGAGGAGCAGCACGCCCGTGTCGAGCACCTCGAGCGCGGCCCAAGCGATCGCATCGGCGGCGGCACCGTTGTCATGACTGCTCGGGCTCGCTGTGGGAGCGGCCAATCCTGCGTTGCGACGTACTCGCACGGTCGCGATGTGCTCGACTCAGCCGGTGTGGACCGAAGGCGCTGGCGCGTCGATGCGCCAGTTGGCCGGCGCGGCCACCCCGCGCGGTCGGTGCAGCGCCGCGAGCAGCGACGCAGCGCGGTGCGCGTCGAGCGACGGCAGGTAGATCACCGCGGCGAGCCCCGTCGATTCAACAGGCGACGCATCGTCGGGACGACGCGTCAGGCTCACCGCGAGCACCGGCACATCGATCAGTGCCGGATCGGCCGCCCACGCGTCGAGCAGACTGGCCGTGATGAGGTCGTAGTCGCTCACGACGACGTGCGGCTCGAACTCCGCCGCCTTCCGCAACATCTCCGTCGCGCCCACCGCCGGCTCGCATTCCGCACCGGCGTCACCGAAGACGCGGCAGAGATGCTCACTCAGGAACGCATGACGACCCGCACACAGCACTCGCATGCCGCAATATACCGCGTTCGTCGGTGGATGTTCATCCGGCACGGCTGTCGCGCGAGAATGCGCGATGGCACGCGATCGCGCTAGGGGTCCGCCGGCGAATTACTGGGTGGACTTCGCGCTTCGTGTGCTCGGCGTCTCGCCGGACGCCGGAAGTGTGAGCCGGAACACACTTCCCACTCCGACTTCCGACTCCACCTCGAGCGTTCCGTTCAGCATCTCGGCCAGCCGTCGCGAGATCGGAAGGCCGAGGCCCGTCCCTTCGGTGAGCTGCGTCTTCCCGAGCTGCACGAACTCGTCGAAGATCTTCTCCAGGTCCGCCGCCGCGATTCCCTCTCCCTCGTCGCGCACCTCGATCTCGATGCCGCCGTCCTCCGTCCGCTTCGCGTGCACCTTGATCGGCTTGCCGCGGCCGAACTTGATGGCGTTCGACAGGAGGTTCAACAGGATCTGGCGCAGCCGGCGTGGGTCGCTCACGATCTTGATCGGCTCGCCATCGTGCTCCAGCGCGAGCGGAGAACCGTACTGGTCGGCCAGCGGACGCACCGTCACGAACAGGTCGTCGATGAGCTGCGGGAAGTGCACCGGCTGCAGGCGCAGGTCGATCTTCCCCGCTTCGATCTTGGAGAGGTCCAGCACGTCGTTCACGAGCTCGAGCAGGTGTTTCGCCGCCTTGTGCGTGCGCGTGATCCCCTCGGCCTGCTTCTCGTTGAGCGGACCGTAGATGTTCTCGAGCAGCAGCGTGCTGTAGCCGAGCACGGCGTTGATCGGCGTGCGCAGCTCGTGGCTCATCGAGGCATAGAAGCGGCTGCGCGCCGCCATCGCGCGCTCCAGCTCCGCCTGCCGCTCCCCCAGCTCGTCGTTCAGCACCTTCAGGTTCGTCATCGCGCGTGCCAGCGACTCCGCCTGTTCCTTCAGCGCCTGCTCGGCGCGACGCCGCTCGGAGATGTCGCGCACGATCAGTGTGTACGTCTTCTTGCCGCGCACGTCGAGGCAGCTTGCCGTCGCCTCGATCGGGAACTCCTCACCCGTCTCGCGCAATCCGGTGAACGAGAGCACGTGTTCCGCCGGCGGCAGCTCCGTCGCGCAGGTCTCGTCGCGCGGCGCATCAGCACCCCCGGAGATCTGGCAGATGCGCTCCAGCGTCTCCTGCCGCGCCGCCTCGGGGAAGAAGTGCGTCACGGGCGTGCCGACCGCCGATTCCGTCTTGGTGCAGAACATCCGCTCGGCCGCCGAATTGAACAGCGAGATCACGCCGTCGGCGTCGAACACGACGATCGCGTCCATCGCCGAGCCGACGATCTCGGAGAAGCGCGCCTCCGACTCGTAGATCTCGCGCATGTGCCGCAGCTCGAGCTCGCGCTTCTCGCTCTCGCGGATCAGATCCGCCTGCGAGGCGAGCTGCCGCTGCTTCTGATACAGGTCGACGAACACGCTCACCTTGGAGCGCAGGATGTCCGGCTGGAAGGGCTTGGTCATGTAGTCCACCGCCCCCACCGAATATCCCTCGAACACGTACTCCTCGTCCTTGCTGATCGCCGTCAGGAAGATGATCGGGATGTACTTCGTGCGCTCGCGCGACTTGATGAGCCGCGCCGTCTCGAAACCGTCGATCCCCGGCATCTGCACGTCGAGCAGGATCATGGCGAAGTCGTGCGACAGCAGCAGCCGCAGTGCCTCGTCCCCCGAGTGCGCGCGCACCAGCGTCTGCCCCAATGGCTCCAGGATCGCCTCGAGCGCGAGCAGGTTCTCGGGGCGGTCGTCCACGATGAGGATCTCCACGGGCGGCATCGGCCCGTACACGCCCTCCACCGGAGCGCTCACCGCATGTGGCGTCGCGCGCGACGCCTGCCGGTCCGGTGCCACCCCGGCACTCATGCGCTCTCCCGCTCCGGCACCCCGGCCGGCAGCTCGCTCAGGAACGTCACGAGCTGGTGCAACGGCATGACCCGCGCGCGCGGCACCGCCTTCACCGCGGCCGCCGGCATGGTGGGACTCTCGGCCGTCCTGGGATCCTGGACGAGCGCCATGCCGCCCCGATCGGAGATGAGTCGCAACCCTTCGGCCCCATCGGCATTGGCCCCCGTCAGCACGATGCCCACCGTGCGATGCCCGTAGCTGTCCGCCGCCGACCGGAAGGTGACGTCGATCGACGGGCGGCTGTACCGCACCGGTGCATCGGTGCTCAGCGAAAAATGCCCCGGCTCGATCAACGTATGATAGTCGGGTGGCGCCACGTAGATCCGGCCGTGCTCCAGGGGCATCTTGTCTTCCACTTCGCACACCTCCAATGCCGAGCGTTCCTGGAGCAGCACGCGCAGCAGATGATCCGAATCCTTGTGCCGGTGCTGCACGAGCGTGACGGCCATCATGAACGTCTCCGGCAGGCCGGCAACGAGCGTCCGCAGCGCCGCCAGTCCACCCCATGACGTGCCCACGACCGCGATGTCGTAGCCCACGCCATCCAGCGAGCTGGGTCCCTGCGTCGTCGCCATCAATGCACCTTGCGGTACAGCTTCTCGGTCGGGCTCAGCTTCTCGTAGCACGGCTCGTACTGCGAGAACTTCAACGACTCCTTGCTGCCGAGCGCGAGGATGCCGAACATCACCAGTGAATCGTAGAACAGGGAGTGTACCCGGTTCTGCAGCGTCTTGTCGAAGTAGATGAGGACGTTGCGGCAGAAGATGACGTGGAACTCGCTGAACGACCGGTCGGTGACCAGGTTGTGCTGCGAGAACACCACGTTGCGGGTGAGCGCCGGGCTGAACAGCGCGCCGTCGTACTTCGCCGTGTAATACTCGGAGAAGGACTTCTTCCCC
>DASSIC010000619.1:0-4498 GCA_035692325.1 Gemmatimonadaceae bacterium
CACACTCGCCGCGCTCGCCGGCTCACATCCCACTCCGCTTCGATCGATCACCCGCTTGGCCGCGAAGATCTCGTCGTCGGTCACGGCTTCCACGACGCCGCGCGTCGCGGCGATGGCCGCCACCCCGCGATCCCACGACGCAGGATCACCGATGCGGATGGCGGTGGCTCGCGTCTCCGCCTGCACGCGCACTCGCGTGGCGAAGTGCTCGGCGAAAGCGCGCGCGAACGGCGCCGCGCCGGCTGCCTGGACCGCAAGGAGACGCGGGATCCGATCGATGAGCCCGAGCCGCCGCGCCTCGACCAGTGCTTTCCCGAACGCCGACGTGTTGCCCAGGTTCCCCGCGGGCAGGGCGATCCAGTCGGGCGCACGCCACCCGAGCTGCTGGAGCAGCTCCAGCACGATCGTCTTTTGACCTTCCACGCGATAGGGATTCACCGAGTTCACGAGATAGACGCCGAGCCGGTCGCTCGCCTCGCGCGCCAGGCGCAGGCAGTCGTCGAAATCGCCGCGGATGCGCAGCGTGCGTGCGCCATAGGCCATCGTCTGCGCCAGCTTGCCGGACGCGACGCGCCCCTCGGGCACGAACACGAAGGCGGGAATCCCCGCCTGCGCAGCGTACGCGCTCAGCGACGCCGAGGTGTTGCCCGTGGACGCACAGGCGACGGCGCGCGCGCCCAGTCGACGCGCCTGGGTGAGCGCCACCGTCATGCCGCGATCCTTGAACGATCCGGTCGGGTTGTGCCCCTCGTGCTTCACCACGAGCGAATCGAGCCCGGCGTAGCTCGCGATGCTCGCCCGCTCGAGCAGCGGCGTGTTGCCTTCGGGGTGACTGACGACGTCCTCGCCCGCATCGGGAAGCACGAGCTCGCGGAATCGCCACACTCCGGATCGCGCCACGGCCGACCCGGCGAGAATGGCATCGCGGGCACGTTCGTCGAACAGGGCGCGCAGCGCCGCACCCGTGCGCGCGGGATCGCGGTGCGCGGCCTCGAGCAATCCGCCACACTTGGCGCACGTCGTGTCCATGGCTCGCTCCGGCAGCACTGCGCCGCACTTCGCGCAGCGAACCGTTGTCGTCGCGTGGACGGAGCGTCCGTCGTCAGTCACAGGGCCGTCACCAGGGTGCCCTGATGGTCCACCGTCGTGACACGCGCGCTGCACTCGATTCCCTCGCGTTCATAGCATCGCTTCATCGCTTCGGCGACCTTGGCGCCCGTTTCGGCATCGCCGGTGACGGCGAAGGCGGACGGTCCGGCCCCGGAGATGGATGCGCCAAGTGCGCCCGCTTCGAGCGCGGCGCGCTTGGCCGCAGCGAACCCCGGCAGCAGCGGCACACGCGCCGGCTCGGCGACGCGATCGTCCAACGCCCGCCCGAATAGCGCGAGATCGTCGGCGTAGCACGCTGCCACCATCGCTGCCACGTGAGCAATCTGGTGCGTCAGCACCTCGCGCGACACGGCATCGGGGAGCGCGCGACGCGCCTTCGCCGTCGAGAGTCGCAGCGCCGGGTGCGCGATCGCGAGATGCAGCCCCGTCGGCGTCGGCAGACGCAAGACCTCGATCGGATCGAGCGAGCGGACGAGCACGATTCCGCCGAGCAGCGCCGGCGCGATGTTGTCGAGGTGCCGGCCGGAGACCTTCGTTTCCGCGTCGAGGCAGCACGCGAGCAGCGCCGGCGTATCGAGTACATCGCCGAGGAGTGCATTCACGGCCGATGCGCCGGCCACGGCGGAGGCGGCGCTCCCGCCCTGTCCTCCCGACAGCGGCAGCCCCTTGGTCACCGTCAGCGCGACGCCGGCGGCGGCGAGAGTGGCGTGGCGTCGGCGTGCATGGGCGAGAACGGCGGCGGCGGCAATCGACGATGCGTGTCGTGCCGCCGCGCTGGGCAGCTCCGGATGTCCTGGATCGAGCAACGTCACCCCCGGCGCGTCATACCACTCCGCGATCACTTCATCACGGCCGCCGACCACGGCGCACCCGAGCACGTCGAGTCCGGGCCCGAGGTTGCCGATGCCGCCTGGTGTGGTGGCGCGGTAGCGCTGGCTATGGATCATGCTGCGGTGAGACGGAGGATGTCGCTGAGGACGCCCGCCGCCGTCACCTGAGTTCCTGCACCCGGACCCGAGACCACGAGCGGTCGATCGCGATACCGCGCCGTTGTGAACACGAACAGGTTGTCCGTGCCGTCGAGCGAGGCGAGCGGGCTGCCAATCGGGGCGCTCACGAGACCCACGCGCACACCGCCGCGCGTCGCGCGCGCACGGTAGCGCAGCACCTCACCCGCCGCCCGCGCCTCCGTCACCCGCCGTGCCCACTCGGCGTCGAAATCGGTCAGGGCAGCGAGGAAGTCATCGCGCGATACCCCGCGCAGCGAGCCCGGTACGAGGGACTCGAGGACCACGTCGTCCATCTCTCCGGAGTATCCGAGCATCCGGCCGAGGATGAGACCCTTCCGCGCGACGTCGAGCCCGGAGAGGTCGTCGCGTGGATCGGGCTCGGTGTAGCCGAGCGCCATCGCGGCACGGACGGCATCCGAGAACCGGGATCCGCGTCCCATTTCGCTGAAGAGATACCCCATCGTGCCGGACGGCGAGCTGTCGATGCTGTCGACGCGGTCGCCGGAGGCGTGCAGCTGCTGCAGCGTGTCGATCACCGGAAGGCCTGCGCCGACGGTCGCTTCGTGCAGCACGCGTCGGCCATTCTTTCTCGCGCCGTCGAGGATGGCGCGGGCAACGGACAGGCTGGAGGCGAGCGGCACCTTGTTGGCCATCACGAGGTCCATGCCATGGTCGAGCGCGGAAAGGAGCGCTGGCGCGGTGTCGCCGCTTGCGACGTCGACCAGCACGGGGCGCGACAGCGCGTGCGACGCCATGAAGTCTACCGCGTCGCGCGCTTCGGCGGATCGCCCGCCCGCGAGGTTCACGAGCGACTTCTGGCGCCGCTTGCCAAGCACCAGTGCCTCGAGCTGCCGTCCCGTGAGCCCGCGCGGATGGAAGACGAACCCACTCTGGTCGATCATCCCGACGATGCGCAGTGCCACGCCGCGACGCGCCACGACACTGCATTGGCCGACGAGCTCACACCCGACTCGTCCCATGCCGAGCAGGATGACGTCGGTGGGCTCCGCACGATGCGACGCACGTCCACCCCCGACCTTCCCGAGCCGGAACGCGTCGTGCACCGCGCGAATGGCGGCCGACGCTTCGCGCTCCTCCACGACGAACGAGACGTTGCGCTCCGACGCGCCCTGCGCGATGGCGACGACGTTCACCGCGGCCTTCGCGACGGCGTCGAAGATGCGCGCCGCGATCCCGGGAGTGCGTGCCATGCCTGCGCCCACGACCGCCACCGTGCTGAGCCCCGGCCGTACGACGATCTCGTCCACCTCTCGACGGACGAGCTCCTCGGCGAAGGCCGCGCGCAGATGATCCGCCACCTCGTCGGCGCGATCGCCCGGGACGGTGAAGCAGATGGATTGCTCGGACGACGCCTGCGAGATCAACGAGACGGACACGCGCATCGCCGCCAGCGTTGCGAACACGCGCGCCGCGACCCCGGGAACGCCCAGCATGCCGGTGCCACTCACGGCCACCAGCGCCTGTCCCGTAATGCCGGAGATCGCGCGCACCGGAGCGCCGCGAGCACTGCGTCCCGCCACGATCGCGGTGCCGGCGGCGGCTGGATCGGCAAATGGGCGCAGACGGAGCGTCATCCCGACGCGAAGCGGGGTGAGCGTTCGCGGGTGCAGGACCTTCGCGCCGTAGTAGGCGAGCTCCGATGCCTCACGTGCATCGAGGGTGGCGACGACCCGCGCGTCAGGGACGACGCGCGGGTCGGCCGTCATGCAGCCGCCGACGTCCTTCCAGAGCGTCACTTCACGTGCGTCGATTGCGCGCGCCAGCACGGTGGCGCTGAGATCGGACCCTCCTCGGCCGAGGGTCACCACCGCGCCGTTGCGTCCTGCACCGATGAAGCCCGGTACTACCACGGTAATGCCGCGTTCCAGCAGCGGACGAAGCGCGCCCTCCACCGCCGCCTCGGTGCGCTGGAGGTCCGGCGCCGCATTCCCGTGCCGACCGTCGGTGTGAAGGAGCGAAGCGCCGTCCACCACCACACTCGAGATACCTCGTCCGGCGAGCATGGCCTGCACCACCTGGGCGGCGAGTCGTTCACCGTAGGCAAAGATTTCGTCCGCGAGCGATTCGCGCTCCGCGTCCGTTCCGCCGAACTCCACCAGCTGGCGCGTCAGCGCCTCGTGCGCGGAGGCGATCTGCATCAGCAACGCGGCCGCCCGCTCGGCGTCGGCGTTGCCGTCCAACAGCTGCCGTGCCGTCGCGACGTGTCGGTCGTTTAGCTCGCCGGCGATGCTGCGCGCCGCATTCACGTCTCCCTCGGCGGCAAGCCGCATCGCGTTCACCAACGCGTCCGTCACTCCGCGCAGCGCCGACGTCACGACGATGCGTCCCGGACCCGACGGTTCGGCGGCGAGGATGTC
>DASSIC010000620.1:0-2442 GCA_035692325.1 Gemmatimonadaceae bacterium
CACCCTCGCCGCGCGGCTCGCCGCGTCGTTCCGTTTCTGCGACGAGGCGATGGCTCGCATCCCGACGCTGAATTCGGAGGGACGAGCGCGCACGCTGCTCGCGTTCGAGACCGATCTGGCCGAGCACTACGCGCAGCTCTCCGGCTACATGCGGCAGCTCGGCATGGTGCCGCCGTCGGCGCTCCCGCCGAAGCCGCGCACAGCGATCGATCTGCCGGTGTCCGCGCTGGCTCCGTACGTCGGCACCTATCAGCTCGACGCGACGCAGGAGCTGGACGTGACGATGCGCGACGGCGTCCTCTTCATCAGATCCACGGGAGGCGCGACGGTGCGACTGTGGGCCGAGAGCGACCGCGACTTCTTCCTGAAGGAGATCGACGCGCAGGTCACCTTCGTGCGCGACGCGAGCGGGGCGGTGACGGGGCTCGTCGTGCATCAGTTCGGCCGCGACAGACTTGCGAAGAGGCTCCGATAGTTTCTGCTCCAACTCAGGCCACTCAGTCGAAGGGTGGACGCGGATCGAACGGATGGAACGGATAAAGGCCTGATCTGCTCCGTGACAGCGCCGGCCTCCGCCCACAAGTGCCGGCTCCGCAACAACAAAACAAGGACTTTTTGGGACTGCGGTGACAGCCTTGGTGCACCGAAGCCGACCGAGGCAGAATCCGGCAGTTATCCGTTCCATCCGTTGCATCCGTGTTCAACCTTCGACTGAGTGGCTGGTAAGCCGAGACGAGCGCTACCAGCCCTTCTTCGTCGACATCGGCGCACCGCTCTCCAGCAGCGACTTGAGGTCGCTGAGGATCCACAGCCAGCCGCCGCCCGTGCCCGGGCCCTGCTGATCGCCCGCCACCATCGCCGCATGACCCGGCGTGCCGGTGAGATCGTGGATCACGCTCAAGCGGCTCACGCCGTCGCGCCCTTCCTGGATCTCGTACGTGAGGCGGGTGAAACCCTCCTTCGCCATGTTCGGGTCCATCGCCATGCGCCAGGTGACGACGAGCTTGCGCGGCGGATCGGACTCGAGCACTTCACCATCCGTGACGATCTCCGGGAAGTTCATGGCGCGCATCTCCGGCGTGGCGTGGCCGAGATACCTGCCGCCGGGGTGCAGCTCGTACTCCTCGCGCAGCCCGTAACCGAAGCGCTGCGTCCATTCGGGATTGGTGATCGCGTCCCAGATCTTCTGCGGCGTGGCGCGAATGAACACGCGATAGACCTGCGTCGCGGTGCCGATGTCGGGCGCTGTGGTGTTCGTCATGCGGAATCTTCCTCCAGTTGACGCTTGAGATCGGTGAGTGCCGACACTCGGCGCTCGGTGAACTTGTCGATCCATCGATCGTGGATGAGCCGGATGGGCACGGCGTTGAGATAGTGCAGCTTTTCCCGTCCGACTTTCCGCGTGACGACGAGCCCCGCGTCTTCGAGGACGCGGAGATGCTTCATGACGCCGAACCGGGTCATCTCCAGCTCGGACTCCAGCTCGGTGAGCGTGCGGCCGTCACGCTTGAAGAGCTTGTCGAGGAGGAACCGGCGTGTGGGATCGGCGAGCGCCTTGAAGATCCGGTCGTCGTCTGGCATGGCTGGAATAATATGTGACCGTTTAGTCACCTGTCAAGCCGCGGCCCGTAGGGCTCCGTGTGCGGGGGCTCCGGCGGGGACTCATTTTCGCTCGCTCTCCTCGCGTCATGGAGTCCCCGCCTGCGCCCTCCATGCCTCCTCTTCCCGCTCGGCTGCGCTCTTGTCCGGTCTCGTGCGCGTTCTCCGTTGAGATCAGCGGAGACATTCAGGGGACGCCAATGTTCATCGCTCGGCTACACCGACCGCTTTCGCGCCTGTTCTTGTCATCGATCCTTCTTGCGGCGATTGGCTGCAGCGACTCGGACGCACCGACCGATCCCGGGGGCGGCGCGACGGTCGCCACGGCGGCCGGCACCGGATCGCTCGTCCTCGACGAGACGGTGCTCGGCTACGCGCCCATCCCCGGGTTGAGCGTGACGCTCGCGTCGCCGGCGGGGGCATCCACCGACCTGCTGATCGAGACCGACGGCGGGATCCAGGTGAACAGTCTCTTCGCCGCGGCGGTGTGCTTCACCGACCTCGCGGTGTTCGTCGACGACGCGCCAGTCGGGCCGGGACGACGCGTCGGTGTCACGAACACGCCGGATATCCTCTACAACGTCGGTTCGTTCGGCTTCTCGGTGACGACCGCGCTGTCGCCCGGCACGCACACGATCACGGTGCGCGCGAAGCCGTTCACGCCGCTGGCGGGGGTGCAGTGCTACGTCAGCTCGACGGCCGACGGGTCCACGCTGCCCGGGCGGCCAAAGCTCCAGGCGGTGCTGAACGTCGTGTCGTTCTAGGGCGCCTGTTCGCGCGGCAGCGCGCGGAGCTCCGGCTCCACTTCGCTCGCCATGCAGTCGGGACAGATGCTGTGGCTGA
>DASSIC010000621.1:0-2961 GCA_035692325.1 Gemmatimonadaceae bacterium
TACGACGACGCGCGCGCCCGCGCCTTCCAGCCCTTCGCCCTCACGCGGCCGGCGGGTGAGCTGCGCGCCGGCGCGCTCCTGGTACGCGAGCGCTGGGTGCGCGCGCTGGGCGCTCCGATCGCCGGGCACCTCACGTCGGCGCACCTGCGCGGGTTCGAGGAGCCGGACGCGGCACCCGTGCTCGAGTCGGGGACCATTCCGGCGGGCGCCTGGATCGCCAATGCGCGGTTCCTTCCGGCGCTCATACGCCTCCCCGTCGAAGACGCGCTGCTGACGGCGGGCTCGATCGTGGCCGTGCGGCTGCGGGAAGCGCTGCCCGTGGCGCACTTCGCCGACGGCGACATCGATCTCGACTCGCTCGTGCCCGCCGAGGGAGTGCGCAAGGAGCTGCACAGCGGATGGTGGGCGAACGACGTGTGGGACTACGTCGGCCACCTCGTTCCCATGCTCGAGCACGACCTGCCGATTCTCGGCGCGGGCATGTCGACCAGGCTGCCGCCCGCGTCGATCCACGTCGGCTCGCACGCCGTGTTCATCGAAGAGGGCGCCGAGGTGGAACCTTCGGTGTGCTTCGACACGACGGCGGGTCCGATCCTGCTGCGTGCGGGGTCGCACGTGCTCGCGTTCACGCGACTGGCCGGTCCGCTCTACGTGGGCCAGGGAAGCAGCGTCACCGCCGACAGGGTTGCGGCGTCGAGCATCGGCGACACGTGCAAGGTGCATGGTGAGCTGAGCAACACGATCTTCGTCGGCCACTCGAACAAGGGCCACGACGGCTTCGTGGGCCATTCGATGCTCGGGCGCTGGGTGAACCTCGGCGCCGGCACGATCACGAGCAACCTGAAGAACACGTACGGCACCGTGCAGCTCTGGACGCTGGACGGGACGCGCGAGACCGGGCTCCAGTTCCTCGGCACCCTGTTCGGCGATCACGCAAAGACGGGGATCGGGCTGACGCTCACCACCGGCACCGTGCTGGGCGCGGGCGCGAACGTGTACGGCAGCCAGATGCCGCCCAAGGCGGTGTCGCCCTTCGCGTGGGGCGAGGCGGGGCGTTTCGCCGAGTATCGCGCCGACAAGTTCCTCGACGTGGCCGCGCGGATGATGGCACGCCGTCATGTGGAGCTCAGCGAGGGCATGCGCCGCATGCTGCTGGCCGCGTACGCGGCCCGGTGGTCGGCGTGAAGCTCTGGGTGCTGGGGAGCGGCAGCGCGGGCAACGCCGTGCTGGTGGAGTGCGGCGAGAGCCGCGTCCTGGTGGACGCGGGCTTCGGCACGCGCGAGCTGGCGACGCGGCTGCGCACGATCGGCGTGGCGCCGGCGTCGATCGAGGCGTGCGTGGTGACGCACGAGCACACCGATCACATCAAGGGTGCCGCGGCCGGCGCGAAGCGCTGGGGGTGGTCGCTCTACGCCAGCGGCGCGACGATGGAGGCGTGGCCCGAGCTGGGCGAGCAGTCGTGCACGGCTCTGCCGTCCGGCGGCTCGGCGACGCTGTCCCGCATGCAGCTCTCCACGTACGACATCCCGCACGATGCCGCGGGCCCGATCGGCGTGCGGCTCACCTGCTCCTCGACCGGGGCGAACGCCGTGGTGTGCACCGACGTCGGTCACGCCAGCTCGAGCGTGCGCGCGTTGTGCGCGGGGGCCGACCTCCTCGTGCTCGAGTCGAATCACGACGAGGGGATGCTTCGGGCCGGTCCCTATCCGCCGTCGGTGCGGGCGCGCATCGCCTCGCGCACCGGGCATCTCTCCAACCGGGCGAGCGCCGAGCTGACGCGGGACGTCGTGCACCGCGACCTCGCGCACGTCGTGCTGGCGCACCTCAGCGAGACGTGCAACGACCACGGGCTCGCGCACCGGGCGACGGCCGACCAGCTCCGACGCACGCGGTTCCGCGGCACGCTGAGCGTGGCGATGCAGCACGGCGTGGTCGGACCCTTCCTGCCGCGCGCCGGCCGATCGGCGCCCGAAGCGCAGTTCTCGCTGGGGCTCTAACTGCGCGGTGAACGGTGAACGGTGAACCGTGATCCGTAAAAGCGTGAAGGGCACATCAGATCGAGTCTGGTGTGCCCTTCAAGCTTCTACCGTTCACCGTTCACGGTTCACGGTTCACGGGCCGTTAGTACATCCCGCCCATGCCGCCACCACCGCCCGGCGCGGCCGGCGCGGCGTTGGACTCCTTCTTCTCGACGATGATCGCTTCCGTCGTGAGGAGGAGCGAGGCGATCGACGCGGCGTTCTGGAGCGCCGTGCGCGTCACCTTCGTCGGATCGATCACGCCCGCCTGCACGAGATCCTCGTACGTGTCGGTCAGGGCGTTGTAGCCGAACTTGTCGTCCTTGCTCGAGCGGACCTTCTCGAGGACGATCGAGCCTTCACCGCCCGCGTTCTGCACGATCATGCGGAGGGGCTCCTCGATCGCGCGACGAATGATGTCGATGCCGACCTGCTCGTCGTGCTCGGCGACCTTGAGACCCTTGAGCGCCTTCTGGGCACGGATCAGGGCGACGCCGCCGCCGGGGACGATGCCTTCCTCGACCGCCGCACGGGTGGCGTGGAGCGCATCCTCGACGCGCGCCTTCTTCTCCTTCATCTCCGCTTCCGTGGCCGCGCCGACGTTGATCACCGCGACACCGCCGGCGAGCTTGGCCAGACGCTCCTGGAGCTTCTCCTTGTCGTAGTCCGAGGTGGACGTGTCGATCGCGGCGCGGATCTCCTTCACGCGGCCCTTGATCTTGTCGTCCTCACCGGCGCCGTCGATCAGCGTGGTGTTGTCCTTGTCCACGACGACGCGCTTGGCGCGGCCGAGGTCCGAGACCACCGCGTTCTCGAGCTTGAAGCCGACTTCCTCGCTGATGACGTTGCCGTTCGTGAGGATGGCGATGTCCTGCAGCATCGCCTTGCGGCGATCACCGAAGCCCGGCGCCTTGACGGCGGCGACGCGCAGCGTGCCGCGCAG
>DASSIC010000622.1:0-5001 GCA_035692325.1 Gemmatimonadaceae bacterium
GGCGGCCTTGGGCTCGCGCCGGGCGGCAACGTGGGCGACGGCGTTGCGGTGTTCGAAGCGACGCACGGTACGGCCCCCAAGTACGCGAACCTGGACAAGATCAACCCGGGCAGCGTCATCCTCTCCGGCGTCATGATGTTCGAGTACATGGGCTGGAAGGAAGTCGGGGAGCTCATCGTGCGCGGGCTGGAGAACGCGATCAAGGGCAAGCGCGTCACCTACGACCTGGCGCGACAGATGCCGGGTGCCACCGAGGTCAGCACCTCGGCGTTCGGCGACGAGATCATCAAGGGCATGGGCGCGTAGGCGCCCGCCCGACTCACTGCACTACCGGATCACCACATGACGCTGTCCCTGTCCGCCGGGCCCGCCGATCTCGGAGCGCTCGATACGCCGCTGCTCGTCGTGGCGCTCGCCTCGGGCGCCACGATGGATGCCGCACTCGCGCCGCTCGACCGCACTCTCGGCGGCGCCCTCGCGCGCACGCTGGACCGCCGCGACTTTCGCGGCGGACGCGACGAGACGCTGCACCTGAGCGGCGCCGCGAGCGGCCCACAGCGGGTGCTGCTCGTCGGCCTCGGCAAGCCGACCGATCGCGCCGGCGCATTGCGTCGCGCCGGCGCCATCGCGGCACGGCAGGCGGGACGCATGGGCGCGGACTCGCTCGCGATCCACGCCGGCGCGCTCGACGCGACGGAGACCGAGGCGCTCGCCGTTGGACTGGCCGCCGGTGCCTGGGACTACACCGATACCAAGACGCCGCCGCCCGCCGACGAGCGTCGCGCGCCGCTGACCAGCGCGCGCATCCTTGGCGCGGACGCGACGGGCCTCGCGAACGGCATCGCGATTGCCGAAGGCCACGGCCTGGCGCGCACGCTCGGCATGATGCCGGGCAACCTGTGCACGCCGGAGTTCCTCGCGCAGACCGCGCGCGAGATCGGCCAGCGTCACGGCCTCACGGTCACGGTGCAGGGGCGCGCCGAGATGGAGAAGCTGGGGATGGGCAGCTTCCTGTGCGTGGCGCAGGGCACGCCGCAGGACCCCAAGCTCATCACCCTCGAGTATTTCGGTGGCGCCAAGGGCGCCGCACCGGTCGCGCTGGTGGGCAAGGGCCTCTGCTTCGATTCGGGGGGCATCTCCATCAAGCCCGCGCAGGGGATGGAGTGGATGAAGTTCGACATGTGCGGCGCTGCGGGCGTGCTCGGCGCCATGGAGGCGATCGCGCGGCTCAAGCTGCCGATCAACGTCGTGGGGCTGATTGGATCGACGACGAACATGCCGTCCGGCGTCGCCGTCAAACCGGGCGACGTGGTGAAGAGCATGTCGGGCAAGTTCATCGAAATCATCAACACGGACGCCGAAGGACGCCTCGTGCTCGCCGACGTGCTCTCGTACGCGAGCCGCTTCAAGCCGGCAGCGGTCGTCGACGCGGCGACGCTCACCGGCGCGTGCGTCATCGCGCTGGGACACACGGCCACGGGCGTGATGGGGAACGACGCGACGCTGGTGAAGGAAGTCCTCGGCGCCGGAACGCGCGCTGGCGAGCCGGGTTGGGAGCTGCCGATGTGGGACGACTTCAAGGAGCTCATCAAGTCCGACGTCGCCGACATCAAGAACTCCGGGGGGCGTCCCGCGGGGACGATCACCGCGGCGCTCTTCCTCAAGGAGTTCGCCGCGGATTATCCCTGGGTGCACCTCGACGTGGCCGGCACGGCGTACACGGAAGCCGACCTTGGCACGGTGCCTCGCGGACCGACGGGCGTGCCCGTCGGCACGTTCGTGGAGTTCGTACGCGGACGCGCCGGGTGATCTGCCGCTCGTTGCGGCGACTCGTTCTCCTCGGCCTCGGCGCGGTTGCCGGGGCCGTTTTGCCCGTGCGACTCGCGGCGCAGGTGCCCGTACGACCGGATACCGCGAAGGCGCCGCGCGACACCCTGCCGACGCGCGTGGATACGGCGCGCGCGCGTCAGGTGCGTGCACCGGAAGGGAAGGACACGATCCGGGTGCCGACGCCGGCGCACGCCGATTCGATGGTGAAGAACGACTCGCTCCGACAGGGGCTCGTTCCCCTTCCGCCCGGCGCACGCCGCGACTCCACGAAGCGCGACACGATCAAGGCGCCGCTGACGCGCGCCGAGGCGCCTCCGATCCTCGAGATCGGCGCGCCGCGCATCTACGATCGCACCGCCATGTTCGCCACCGGCGCGTTGACGTTGTCCGACCTGCTCGGACGCGTGCCCGGGCTCACCGAGCTCACCACCGGGTGGCTGGCCGCGCCCACCGTCGTGGCGTCGCAGGGGGACCTGCGCCACGTGCGAGTCTTTCTCGACGGTCTCGAGCTGGATCCGCTCGGGCGCCGCGCGCAGGGCGTCTCCCCGGTGAACGACCTTCCGCTGCATGCGCTCGAGGAAGTCCGCATCGAGCGCGGCGCGGAGGAGGTGCGGGTATACGCGCGCAGCTGGCGCGTGGACCGCACGAATCCGTACACGCGCGCCGACATCGGCACGGGCGACCAGAATACGAATCTGTATCGCGCCTACTTCGGGCGACGCTACGATCACGGCGAGGCGCTGCAGCTCTCCGCCGAGCAGTTCAGCACGCAGCCGGACCGGCGGGTGGCGTCCACCGATGGACTGCACCTCATGGGACGACTCGGCCTGACGCACGGTCCATGGAGCGCGGATCTCTTCGCCGAGCGGAGCGACGTCGATCGCGGGCCGTGGGTGGGAACGGGCAACGTCGACGACACGCGTGATACCGTGGCGTCGCTCGAGAGCCGGCGCACGACGGCGTATGCGCGCTTCGGCAACGGCGATCCGGAGGTCGGCCGCTGGCTCCAGCTGCTCGTCGGCGCGGAGTCGCATCGGGGAAGCCCGCACGTCGCGAGCAGCCTGACGTCCGCGACGACGACGACCGAAGTGCCGGACACCTCGTCCTACGAGACGCAGCTGCTGGTGACGGGCGGCGTCTCGCTGCTCGGGGTGAAGGTGAGCGCCGCCGAGCGACTGCGGCGCGCCGTGGGACGAACGTCGCACGTGCTGTCCGGGCGCGCGTCGCTCGAGCAGCCGTGGCTCGGCATATCGCTGTTTGCGGAGGGAAAGAGTGCACTCTATCCCGGCCGCGCCGAGGCCAGCGTGAAGCTCGCCCCATTCGATCGCGTGGCGGTCACCGCCTCGGCGTCGCGCACGACAGGCGGGATCTTCAGCCGGATCTTCGGCGACTTCCAGCCGACGCCCCTCTTCGGCGCGGACGGAACGCTGGTGCCGGGCACCCCGGCCGAGGTGCCCGGCGCGTACGACGCCACGCGCGCGTCACGCTACGAACTCGCGCCGCGCACGAACCTGCGCGGCGAGGCGGGGATCAAGCTGCGCGAGCTGTGGGTGAGCGGCGGGGTGATGCGGCGCGGCGCGACGACGCTGCTGCCGCCCGCGGAGCTCGATTCGTCGTCGGCAAAGGCCACCGCGTTGCGCGTGGAGGGCGAGGTGACGGGTGTGACGGCGGCGCTGCGCGGCCACCTCTTCCGCGCGGTGAACATCGATGCCTGGGCGGTGCGCTGGAGCGACTCCACTGGCCTTTATCGCCCACAGTATCAGACGCGGGCGGAGCTGTATCTCCAGACGAATCTTCTGAACCGGTTTCCGCGCGGAAACTTCGGGCTGCTCGGCTCGCTCGCTCACGAGTATCGCAGCAACACCCATTTCGCGTCGGGCGATTCGGTGCGCGTCGCGCGCGGATACCGGACGCTGGCGTTCAAGCTGGAGATCCGGATCGCGACGGCGGTGGTCTCCTACCAGTTCCGGAACCTGCTCCAGGAGAAGTATGCGCAGGTGCCGGGCTTCTTCATGCCGCGGCAGACACAGTTCTACGGTGTGCGCTGGGACTTCTGGAATTGACAATGTCGTTGTCTTACCGTAACTTACGCGGCTCGATATGATACGGAGCATGACGGGGTTCGGCGCAGCCGACGGCATAGTGGGCGGTGGTCGCGTGAGCGTGGAAGTGCGCTCGGTGAACCACCGCTTCTTCAGTCCGTCCATCAAGCTTCCCGGCGTGCTCGCGCGGTGGGAGGGCGAGGTGCGGGACGCCCTGAAGCGTGGCGTCTCGCGCGGCCATGTCACCCTCAGTGCGCGCCTCGAGCGCGACGAGGACACGTCGCTCGCGAGCCCGATCGACGAGGCGCGCTTCGGCGCCTATGTCACCCAGCTCCGAGGCTTGCAGGAGCGCCACGGGCTCGCCGACGCACTCGACGTGGGCACCGTGCTGCGCATGCCGGAGCTGTTCGCCGGCGCCGCGCGCGAGGAGATGCCGCCGGAGGCGGGTGCCCAGCTCGTGGCGATCGTGGATCGCGCCGTCGCCGCGCTGTTGACCATGCGCGGCGACGAAGGTGCGCGACTGGTCAGCTATCTGGACGAGCGCCTCAGCGTGATCGAAGGGGCGCTCGATCGCATCGCCGCGCGGGCTCCCGCACGCGTGACCGAGCAGCGCGACCGGCTGCGCACGGCGGTGCGCGAGCTGACCGAGGGGCTGTCGGTGGACGAACACCGACTGGCTCAGGAGATCGCCCTGCTCGCCGACCGGCTCGACGTGCAGGAGGAGCTCTCCCGCTTCCGCGCCCACATCGCGGCGTTCCGCGCCGCGCTCAAGGCGGCGCAGCCGGACGGCGTGGGCAAGCGGCTCGGCTTTCTCCTTCAGGAGATGCTGCGGGAGGCGAATACGACGGGGAGCAAGGGGAACGACGCCGCGATCGTGGCCGACGTCCTCCAGATCAAGGAGGAGCTCGAGCGGATTCGCGAGCAGGTGGAGAACCTCGAGTGAGCCCCTTTCCGGTGATCCTCAGCGCCCCGAGCGGCGGGGGCAAGACGACGATCGCGAAGGCGCTCCTGGCGCGTCGTCAGGACCTCGGCTACTCGGTCTCCTGCACCACCCGGGCGCCCCGGCCAGGCGAAGTGCCGGGACGTGATTATTATTTCATGACCCGCGCGGAGTTCATCGCCGATCGGG
>DASSIC010000623.1:0-6497 GCA_035692325.1 Gemmatimonadaceae bacterium
CTTCTCGGCGGGGAGCCCGCTCTGCGTGATGGCGTCGGTGCGTGCCGAGAGCTCGGCGTCGCGCCGCGCTTCGGTGACGCGCTGGCTCTCGCGGCGCAGGCTGTCTTCGCGCGCGAGTGTGGCGGGCATCGGGAGCTCGGCGCCGCATTTCGCGTTCGCGGCCACCGTGTCCTGGCGCGAGCTGAAGCCCGGGCCAAGGACGGAGCGATAGTACTCGAGCTGGAGCTTCTGCAGTCTGGCGGTATCACCCTTCGCCGCGGCGTCCGACGCGGCACTGGCGTATCGGGCGTAGCCCTCGGCGAATTTGCGCTGGAGGCTAGGGTCGGCGGCCATGCGCGTCTGGAGGTCCTGACCGCGCTTGTTGGCGATGGCGCTGAACACGTCCTGGCGGCACGAGTGAATCACGTTCGCCTTCTCGTGAAAGGTGCGGCTCAGATCTCCGTTGGCCGTCGCCAGATCGTTGAGGCGCTTGCCGAGCGCATCGGCGATCACGCCGAGCGAGTCCCGGCGTGAGAGACCGCGCGCGAGCGCGTCCAGTCCGCGCAGTGCCCGGTCGAGAGTGTCCGCCGTGAGCTGGATGGAGGCCATCGGCGCGCCGGCTGCTCGCATGCGGCCGGCTCGTCCGCCACGTCCACGCTCCGATGCGCTGTCGGCGCGAGGATCCTTCTCCACGACCTTCTCTGTCGCCTTCTCGGCGACCTTTTCCCCGATGGCGCGCTTGATCAGTCCGCCCAACTGCGCATGGGCGGTGGTTGGCACGAGCAAGCCGAGCAGCGCGACCTGTCGCGCACGCCGGCCGAACGAGAGTGCGAACATGTGCTCCTCCAATGTCAGGGCGAGACGACGACGTGAATGACCGTGATGCGCATCGCTCCGTCGGGCTGGGCACTGATGGCGACGATGCGCGCGCGGCCGGGCGCAATGGCCGAGACGACGCCGGCGCCGTCGGTGGTCGCTACGGCGGCGTCGAGCGAGGACCAGCGCGAGCCGGCCGGCGCGGAGAGCTGCGCAGTGGCGCCTACCCGGAGTGCTACGGGAGCGCCGACCGTGAGCGAGACTTCCGACGGCGCAACGGGCGCGATCGTCGAGCTGCCGACCGAAGGAGTGCCTCCCGTGCCGCCGCCCGAGCTGTCGGCGGGGGACGACGCACCCGGCGGCTGTACCACCACCCGATTCGAAGGACGCGATAGCGGGCCTACGATGAACCGTTTCGCGACGATCAGAAATTGATGTTCCCCTGCGGCTGGAGCTCGCAGGGTGAACTCGTGATTCGTCCCGACCCTGGTGAATCCGGCAACGCGATCGTTCAGCAGATGCTGCACCTCGTAGTACTCGGTGTTGGCCACGGCCGTCCACCGCACGAGGATGTCAG
The DNA here is from genome assembly GCA_035692325.1 of Gemmatimonadaceae bacterium. Taxonomy (GTDB): domain Bacteria; phylum Gemmatimonadota; class Gemmatimonadetes; order Gemmatimonadales; family Gemmatimonadaceae; genus AG11. The sequence continues at coordinate 1,373 of DASSIC010000623.1, forward strand.
GGCCCGCCATCGACGCGACGACGGCGGGACCGGCGGCGTCGGTCGCCGCCCGTGGGCCCGCCGCGGTCATGCAGTCGCCGGACGGCGAGGCAGTCGGAATGAAGTTCTCGGACACGGCGCGAAAACCGGCGAGGCCATTGAAGTCGACCGGCGTCACGATGTACGAGACCCGAACGCCGGCCTTGGTTCCGCGGTCCAGGTACGAGGTGAAGGCGCCTTCGGGGGCATCGAGAACGCGCTGATAGCCCCCGGTCCCCAACGAGCGGCCGAGGAAGTACGTCTTCGCTCCCTCGACGGGCTCCCACGAGAGGCGCACGCATCCGCCAGGCGTCTGCTCGATCCTCAGTTGCGGCGCCGGAAGACGAGGCTGTCCCTGAGCGCCTGATGCCGGCTTGATCACCTGCTGTGCGCGCGCCGGAGGAGCGAAGGCCGCGGCGAGCACGAAGGCGGCCACGAGGGCAGGCCCGGAGGATCGATGGCGCCACAGCTGAGGCGACGCAGGGGAAGGCGGGACGTCTGGTCGAACGGGCACGGAACGCTCCGGGGAGTGGTCCCGCCCACAATACCGCGCGCCATCAACAGCAGCTCGACACCGTCAACATGTTGCGGCGCCTGAGCCTACGGCACATACTGGCAGGGCCCTGCCGCTCTCCCCATGCTGAATTCCAACAGCTTCCAGCTCATCACTCTCGGCCGTCTCGCGCTCGTTTCGCCGGACGGCAGCACGGACGATGCGCTGAACAAGCGGCGCCGGAAGCTGGCCGTCCTGGCGGTTCTGGCGATGGAGCGCCGACCCGTGGCGCGCGACCGGCTGGTGGAGATGTTCTGGGGAGATCAGCCGGAGGAGCGCGCCCGCCACTCGTTGAGCGATGCGCTGTCACACCTTCGCCGCTTGCTCGGCCGCGACTCCATCACGCTGAGCCGCACCGAGATCGCGCTCTCCCACACTGCGCCGCTCGTCGTGGACGCACTGCAATTGACGGACGCCGCCGCCGCGCGCGACCACGAGCGCGCGATCGCATCGTACCGCGGACCATTCCTGGACGGGATCTTCGTTCCAGACTCGTCCAGCTTCGAGCACTGGGCAGACCGACACCGCCGGCGGCTGGAAGGAGTGGTACTCGTGAGCTGCGCCACGCGTTGCGCGGAGCTCGCGCGCGCCCGACGGTGGGACGAATGTGCCGAGGTGGCCGCTCGGTGGCTCGAGCTCGATCCACCATCGACCGACGCGGCGCTGTATCGCCTGAACGCGTTGAAGGCACCCGGCACGCCGGCGGCCGATCGCCGCGCGCTCCACGAGTTCGACCGGCTCCGCGCACGCCTGCGCGCCGACCTCGATCTCGAGCCCGACCCCGCGGTCCGCGCGCTGGCGGCGTCGATCGCGGAGCGAGTCGAGCCGGTCGCCGCGCCGGTGGTGCCGCCTGCGGCCCAGACTGTGACAGAAGCGGCGCCGAGCCCCACCGCGGCATCGGTGCCCCACGAAACGGTGCCTCCGCGGCGGCGCCCACGCTGGCGGCTCGCCGCCGCAATGCTCGTCCCGCTCGTCGCGGTCACCGGCTTTCTCGTGGCCGGAGCGCGGCGCGCCGAGCCTGCGCTCTCGCGCGACGTCGTGGTGGTGCTGCCGTTCACGGTGCAGGGTGATTCCGGTGCCGGCTATCTGCGCGAGGGGATGGTGGATCTTCTGGCGACGAACCTCGACGGCGCGGGGCGAATGCGGGCGGTGGATCCGCGGGCCGCGCTCGCGCACGCCTCGCGACTCGTGCCGCCGACCGGTTCGGATCGGGTGCCTCGATTCTCACCGCAGGAGGCGCGCGGCGTGGCGCGGCGATTCGGCGCCGGCCTCGTGGTGCTGGGCGATGTGGTGGCTGTGAAGGGACGACTGCGCATCACCGCCGCGCTCTATGACGCGGGCGTCGAACGCGCGCCTCGCGCACAGGCCGCCGTGGACGGAGCGGCCTCGGATCTGTTCACCCTCGTCGATCACCTCACGCGACAGCTCCTCACCGGCTATCACGATCCATCACCGGACGGGCTCACCGGGCTCGCCGCCCTCACCACCACGTCGCTCCCCGCGCTCAAGTCCTATCTGGAGGGTGTCTCGGCATACCGCAGCGGCCGATTCGACGACGCGGTCGCGGCGTTTCGCACCGCGGCGGACGAGGACAGCGGCTTCGCGCTCGCGCACTATCAGCTGAGCAATGCGATGCTCTGGTCGGCACGTGGCGGCTGGCAGTCGGTCGTGGCGGAGAGTCGCGCCGCCGTGCGGCACGAGCAGCGGCTCTCACCGCGAGCGCGGCTGCTGGTGGAGGGATACGAGTCGTTCCGCGGTGGTCGTCTCGATGACGCGGAGCGCGTGTACCGCCGCGTTGCGGAGAGCTATCCCGATGACGTGGAGGGCGCGTATCAGTACGGCGACCTCCTCTTTCATGGCAATGGGCTGCGCGGTCGACCCTTCACCGAGTCGCGCGCCGCCTTCGAGCGCGTGCTCGCGGCCGAGCCGGAACATCTGGGCGCGCTGCTTCACCTGCTGCGCGTAGCGATCGCCGAGGGGCGCCGTGCCGACGCCGAGTCGCTGATCGATCGCGCGATGCGTGTGGCGCCGCCGCCCACGCGCGTCGAGCTCGTGGCGCTGCGCGCCTTCGCGTACGGCGACGCGAACGACCGTGACCGCGCGATCGAGCTGCTGCGCGGCGCGCCCGACGAGGTGGTCCGCGTGGCGGCCATGCGCGTCGCGCTCTTTGCGCACGACACGCGCGGCGCGACGCGCATCTCGCGTCTCCTGCTCGCCCCATCGCGCGCGCCCGAGTATCGCGCCGTGGGCTGGATGCACCTGGCCGATCTCGCGCTCGCGGAAGGCCGGCGCCGGGAGGCGCTCGCGCAGATCGACAGCATGCGCCCGATCGCGCCCGCCATCGCGCTGGAATACAAGGCGCTGCATCTGCTGCGACCTTTCGTGGCAGCCCCGCGCGCCGAGCTCATGGCGCTGCGCGACACGCTGCAGCGCTGGAACGCCGTCGTTCCGCCAAGCACCTTTCCGATCTTCGCCGTCTACAACGACGTGCACCGGCCGCTGCGACTGTATCTGCTCGGCATGGTAGCGGTGCGACTCGGCGATCTCGCCGAGGCGGAGCATCAGGCCGCGTCACTCGACTCGTTCGACGCAACGGGAGAGGCGCGCTCGTTCGCTCAGGGGATGAGCGCGGCGCTGCGCGGTCACGTGCTCGCGGAGCGCGGCCGCCTCGATGATGCGCTCGCCGCATTCGACAAGGGACAGCTCCAGGTGTCGGAAGGGCTGCTCGACTCGGCGTTCGGCGATCAGGGCACGGAGCGATTCGCGCGCGCCGAGGTGCTGCGCGCGCTCGGCCGCGCCGACCAGGCGCGCGCCTGGTACGCGTCGCTCGGCTACACGTCGCTCGACCTGGTGGTCTTTGCCGCTCCCGTGGCCGAACGGCTCGCGGCGTTGGACGGACACGAGCGGGGAACGCCGCTGCCGCGGCCGTAGGACGGGCTGCGCGTCACGACCCCAGAAACAGGAACGCCTCCGGAATTCCGGAGGCGTATCGTGTCGATCTGCGCAGGGAGCTCAGGCCGCCGAAGCGGCGTCGGTCTCGGTGCGCGTCTTGGGCGGCTGCGCGAAGCGGAGGCCCAGGGTCTTCAGCTCGCCGATCTGCGTCTCGCTCAGCTCGGGGAACCGGTCGGTCATGTACTTGATCGTCTCGGCGAACCACTCGTCGACATGTTCGGGCTCGGCGCCGACGACGCCACAACGCATGATGTGCTGGAACAGCTCGTCGCGGGCCTGCTCGAAAGGTGAGGGCTCCACGGGACCTGCATAGCGACGCGTCGCTGTATTTCTCTGCGGCTTGGCCATGTATTGGGATGAGGTGTGATTAAGTGCTGTATCAATATAACCTGCTGGGGCGCTTTCTCCCAGTTGCTACCGTCAAGAATCAGTCCTGAAGCGCCGCGGCACCGATGAATTCGAGCAGAAGGCTCAGCAGCTCGTCCGGCGCCTCTTCCGGAACCAGACGCCCCACTCCGGGCAGCCGCACCAGACGGCTTCCGGGAATAGTATCGGCCAGCCGCTGCGGAAAGTCCGGCTTGACCCAGGGATCCTTGTCTCCCCACACGATGAGCGTCGGCTGGGGGAGCGAGCCCAGCTCGCAGTCCTCCATGTCTTCGTCGTCGATCGAGCGGGCGAGCAGGAGCAGGTGGTTGAGCCCTTCGGCCCCCACGTAGGGGGCGAGATACCGCGCCACGAGCTTGTCCGGCATCTTCGCGTCGTCGGCAACACTCTGACGGAGCACTTCCCCCAAGATGGGGGCCGCGCCGAGAATGCCGCGCGAGGACCGGAAGGCGAAGCGGGCGGTATTGCGCTGGAGACTGGTCACGTCGCCCGCTGGCACTTCATCGAGCGCGATGGGGTTCACGAGCAGCAGCCGCTCGACGCGCTCCGGACGGCTGGACGCGAGGCGGAGCGCCACGGCGCCGCCGAGGTCGAGCCCGACGACCGTGGCCTTGGGGAGGCGGAGCGCGGTGAGCGCGCGATCGACGAGCTCGGCCTGCGACGCGATGCCGAAGTCCGCGTCGAAGGGGCGATCGGACTCGCCGTAGCCGAACAGGTCGATGGCGAACGCGGTGCGGTTGGCGAGCGCGATCTCCGGGGCGATGTCGCGCCACACGAAGCTCGACGTGCCGAAGCCGTGGAGCAGAACGATGGGCGCGCCTCCATGACCGTAGCGCTCGACGTGAATCGAGCCCGGTCCTACCGGGATGCGCAGCAGATCGGCGTCGATGGGACCCTCCTCCTCGTGCGGGGGTAGTGCGGCAGCGCCGGCGGCCCGTCGCGGCTGGATGCTGGTCGCGCGCGGCTCGCCGGTCAAGGCGTCCAGCCCCAATGCACCTCTCGCGCCGCCGCGTCGGAACCTAGTGTACGGGTTGCTCGTCGGTTGCTTGCGTGTCGCCGGTATCACTCTAGCTTTCCCCGCGCCGGCGCGGGTCACCACTTCGCGCGGGGTCGCGAGGCATCTGCGTCGCTGCCCGTGCCGTCCAACCATCCCCGACCAGACGGCAGCATGTCGGACCAGACGTACGACGACGGGCGCGCCCGTAACCTCGAGGGGCT
>DASSIC010000624.1:0-3528 GCA_035692325.1 Gemmatimonadaceae bacterium
GCCGACCTTGATGTCGTTGAAGTTCTCGATGCCGATACCGCACTCGAAGCCTTCGCGGACCTCCTTCACGTCGTCCTTGAAGCGGCGCAGCGAATGGATCGCGCCCTCGAAGATCTCGACGCTGTCGCGGATGACGCGGACGCGCGCGTCGCGACGGATGATGCCGCTGCGCACTGCGCAGCCGGCGATGAGCCCGATCTTCGGCACCTTGAAGGTCTCGAGCACCTCGGCCTCGCCGAGCACCACCTCGCGCTGCTCCGGCCGCAGCATCCCCTCGAGCGCGAGTCGCACGTCGGCGACCGCTTCGTAGATGATGCGATACAGCTTGATGTCCACGTTCTCGCGCTCGGCGGCAGCGCGCGCGTTGTTGTCCGGCCGCACGTGGAAGCCGATGATGATCGCCCCCGACGCCCGTGCGAGGAGGATGTCGCTCTCGGTGATGGCGCCGACGCCGCGGTGCACCACCTCGACCTTGACCTCGCTCGTGCCCAGCTGCTGCAGCGCATCGGCGAGCGCTTCCGCCGGTCCGCCCTGGTCCGCCTTGATGAGGATGCGCAGCGAGCGCACCTCGCCGGCGGTGGACTCCTTCATGAAGTCCTCGAGCGTGACACCGCGCGTGGTGCGACGGCTCTTGGCCTCGCGATCGAGACGCTCGCGACGCTGCGCCACTTCGCGCGCGGCACCGGCATCCTCGACGACGAGGAGCTGATCGCCCGCCATCGGCACACCCTGCATGCCGAGCACCTGGACCGGGATCGCCGGCCCGGCGGACTTGACCGCCTTGCCACGCTCGTCGAGCAGCGCGCGGACGCGACCGGAGTACATGCCGACGATGAAGTCGTCGCCGACGCGCAGCGTGCCGCTCTGCACGAGCACGGTGGCCACGGGTCCCTTGCCGGCGTCGAGCTGCGCTTCCACCACAGTGCCGGTGGCGCGCTTGTCCGGGTTGGCCTTGAGGTCCAGCAGCTCGGCCTGAAGGAGCACCTGCTCCAGCAGATCGGAAATGCCGGTACCCTTCTTGGCCGAGATCTCGGTGCTGAGCGTGGTGCCGCCGAACTCCTCGAGCACGACACCGTGCTGCAGGAGGTCCTGCTTCACCTTCATCGCGTTCGCCTGCGGCAGATCGATCTTGTTGATCGCGACGATCATCGGCACGCCGGCGTTCTTGGCGTGGGAGATCGCCTCGATCGTTTGCGGCATGACGGCGTCGTCGGCCGCGACGACGAGGATGACCTCATCGGTGACCTGGGCGCCGCGCGCACGCATGGCGGTGAACGCCTCGTGGCCCGGGGTGTCGAGGAAGGTGATCATCTTGCCGCCCGGCAGCTCGACGTGATATGCGCCGATGTGCTGGGTGATGCCCCCCGCTTCGCCGGCCACGACGTTCGCCTTGCGGATGTAGTCGAGCAGCGACGTCTTGCCGTGGTCGACGTGACCCATGATGGTCACGATGGGCGGCCGCGGCTTCATGTCTTCCGGCGTATCCTCGACGACGGTGCCGACTTCCTCGGCCTGGTACTCGTCCTCGCGGACGGCCTGGAAGCCGAACTCCCCAGCGACGATCTCGATCTGATCGAAGTCGAGGCGCTGGTTCACCGTGATCATGAGGCCCAGGTTCTTGAAGGCGAAGCCGACGATTTCCGTGGGCGACACCTTGAGCTGCTGCGCGAGCTCGCTGACCGTGATGAACTCATTCACGCGGACCAGCTTCTTCTCGCGCTCCACCTCGGCCAGGCGCGAGGCCTCGGCCTCTTCGCGGATGCCGCGGCGATCGACGCGGCCGCCACGCGTGGGCGCGCCACGCATGGACGCCATCGTCTTGGCGATGTTGGCGTCCACGACCTCCTGATCCACCGAACCGCGCTTGCCCTTCTTGCGGCCGCGGCTGGCGGTGCCGGCACCAGCGCCGGCGCCCGTCGTGGGCGGATTGCCACTCTGCGGGCCACCGCCCACGGGACGACGATCATCGCGACGCGTCGGACCGCCGAAACCACCCGGCGACGCCGACGCGACGGGGCGCGGCGGGAAGGGAGAGCCGGCGCCGACTGAACGCGGACGCGGTGCGCCCGGCGTGATCGGACGCGGACGCGGACGATCACCCGCCGAGGCGGGTGGCAGCGGCGACGCGGTTGCAGCGGGGGGACGCGGTGCTTCCGGACGCGGCGCGGCTGGCGCAGCGGCGTCCGCTGGCGCCTTGCGCTCGGTCTCGATCGGCGCAGCCGCGAGCTCCGCGGCGGCGCGCTGCTCGGCGGCGGCGCGCTCTTCGGCTTCGGCAGCCGCGCGTGCAGCGGCAGCCTGTTCGGCCCGAGCCGCGGCGACCGCGGCTTCCGCCGCTTCGCGCTCGGCCTGTGCAGCGCGTTCGGCAGCGCGAGCATTCTCGGCGACCTCGTTGGCGGCGGCTTCTGCGGCAGCGACTTCCGCGGCCGCATCGGCGGCGGCCTGCACGTCGGCGGCCTTGCGGCGGCGACGAACGGGTGAGGCCTCGGACGAAGCGTCCGTCTCAGCCGGCACGGCGACCGGCTCCGGCGCCACGGCGGCAGCGGCCGCGCCGCGACGACGCCGAGCCGGAGCGGCGGGCGCGGCCTGCTTCTCCGCACGCACGCGCTTCTCACGTTCCCAGCGCGCGCGTACGCGAGCGACCTGGTCGTCCGTCAGCGGGCTCAGATGACTGCGCACGGGCACGTCCATCGTCCGAAGCAGTCCCATCACTTCGTCGGCGGAGATCCCGAACTCACCAGCCATATCATGTACGCGAAGCTTGCTCAAACCAGCCTCCTATGGGGCTCCCGCGGAGCCCGACTCCACCAGCTCACGAATCCCCTTCGCGAGCTGTCGGTCGACGATTCCGACGACCGCGGTGGTCTCCCGCCCCACCGCGCCGCCGAGCTCGGCGGCACTTGGCACTTCCACGAATCTAACCCGCCTGGCATTCAGGAGCGGGATCACCTTGTCCAGACTGTGACGCGACGCGTCCATCGCCACCACCGCGTACGCCACCTTGTTCTTCTTCGCCCCCTCGCGCACCTGCTCCACCCCGATCACCGCGCCGCGACCGCGCACGCCAAGCCCGACGAGCCGAAGCAGGCGGGTGCGGTCCACGGCGGAGAGGCTCACGAGGCGGACGACGCGTCGGTGGAATGCACCTGCGCCTCGTCCGACGAGGACTCCTCGGTCGTCAGCTCATCCAGCAGCGAGATGATCCGATCCGCCTCTTCCGGCGCGATGCCGGCGAGACGGAGGAAGTCATCGCGCTCGAGATCGATGATGTCGTTCAGCGTGCGATAGCCCGCTTCGTTCAGCACGGCCACGGTCGCCGGGTGCATCCCCGCCAGCTCGGCGAGGGGCACGTCGGCGGCTGCGTCGCTCTCCACTTCACCCGGCAGCGGGGCGAAGAGCTGTTCGGCACCACCCTTCTCCAGCCACTCGCGGCTCGAGTAGAGATCGATCTTCCACCCCGTGAGCTCGGACGCGAGGCGCACGTTCTGGCCGTTGCGGCCGATCGCCAGCGAGAGCTGGTCCTCGTCCACC
>DASSIC010000625.1:0-2908 GCA_035692325.1 Gemmatimonadaceae bacterium
CGCCACGCTCTGCATCACCTGCTTCGGCTCGACGCTCGAGATCGCGCTCGCGATGGCCTATCTGCTCGCGCAGGGGTTCGGGTGGGAGTGGAGCGAGAATCTGCGGCCGGCGAAGGACGCCCGCTTCAGCATGACATACACCATCGTCATCGTCATGGCGGCACTGCCGATCGCGATCGGCGTGGACCCGCTGGCGCTAACGAACATCTCGATGACCCTCACTGCGGCGAGCCTGCCGCTCACCGTCGTGCCGCTGCTGGCGCTCATGAACGATCGGGAGATCCTCAGAAAGCACGTCAACGGATGGCTGAGCAATGCCGTGCTCGTGATCGTCGCGCTGCTCTCCCTCGCGCTATTCGCGGCGGCGCTGCCCCTTCAGATCCTCGGCGGAGGCTGAGATGTCGGGTCTGAACGTCGTCCACGACGTGCTCGACGCACAACTCATCGATCGTCGCAAGCGCAAGATCGGGCGGGTGGATTCGCTCGTGCTCACGCTCGCCGATGGGCGCCCGCCGCGCGTGACGGCGATTCTCGTCGGCGGGCCGGTGCGCGCGGAGCGGATCGGCCGCTGGATGCAGCTCGTCGCGCGTGCGATGCGCGCACTGGGGCGAGTGCGCCGGCGGGGCGTGAGCGTGATTCCCTTCAGCCAGGTGCGGTGCATCGCCGACACGATCCAGGTGGACGTGGACGGCGACGAGCTGGAGGCTGGTCATCTCGAGTCGTGGCTCGCCGAGCATGTCGTACGGCACATCCCCGGGTCGGGCATCGACGAGGACGAAGGGAGCGAGCGCAAGTGAGCGAGCGAGAGGTGCGGATCGAGCAGCTCATCGGCCGGCGCGTGCGAGACGCGGATGGCCGCTCGATCGGACGCGTCGAGGAGATGATCTGCGAGATCGAGCTGCATGCGACCGGCCGTGACTACGTCGTGTGCGAGCTGGGCGTGGTCAGCTTCGGCGCGCTCGACGCGATCACGGCGAACGCCGTCGTGCGGCAGCTCATCGGTGTGGCGGTGCGCGGCGCGTCGATGGTGCGCTACGCCATCCCCTGGCAGGCGGTCGATCTCTCCGATCCGGGCCGGCCGCGGCTGAACCGCCCGCTGGACCAGCGTTGGCGCGAGCACGGCATGGATTGACGATAGTCGTCGTGGGTGCCTGAGCCGGTTCGCCCGGGTTCTGCGCGTTCCAGAACAGGCAGCGGTGCACACCTCCACTTTGCGACACATGACGACACTGCATCGAACACTCGCCCTGACGGTCATGGTCCTTTCGGCTGCTCCCGTGGCGGCGCAGGTCGGTGACACCATCGTCAGGCCCTTCCTCGGGTCGGAAGTGGTGCGCCTGTTCGAGGGAAGGACCGATCTGGTGCGCGGCGTCCTCCTGCGGCGCGATTCCACCGGGCTCGTCGTCGTGGATCGGAAGACGCGCGACACGGTGCACATTCCCCTCTTCCAGATCACCCGCGCCGAGGTGCAGCGCGGATCTCACCGGCGCGGCGGGAGTGCGGTCGGAAACGGTGCCGCACTCGGCGCGGTACTCGGCGGCATCGTTCTCGGGGTGATGATCGCGTCGCCAGGTGACGGCGAGAGGGCAATCGGCATCGCCGTCGGCGGCCTCTTCGCGGTGGCCGCGACCGGCATCGGGGCCGCCATCGGCGCTGTCGTCTCGTTCACGCCGACGGAAACCTGGGTGACCTTCGATCCCGCCGCGGTTCCCTTGCAGACGTCCAGCGTGCCGGCGATGACCGAGCGTTACGCCATCTCGATCTCGACCTGGTTGTCGTAGAACACCGGCCCGTCGCCGAGGTCGGTGACGCGCTGCGACGTGGTCTGGTTCGCGTTCGCCCCGTCGCCCGCCAGCTTTCCCCACCAGATCGACGGCGCCCAGGCGACTCCCTCGCGAATCGACGGCTCGACGCGCGCCTTGGCGAGGAAGGCACCGCGATCGTTGTGGACGGTCACCACCGCGCCGGCGACGATCCCGCGGCGTGCCGCATCGGCGGGATGGAGCAGCACCTCGGGCTCGCGCGCCTGACGTCGCAGCGACGTGACGTTGACGAACGTCGAGTTGAGGAAGGTGTGTGCCGGCGACGAGATGAGCGTGAGCGGAAAGCGCTTCACGAGCGCCGGATCGCGCTCCACCGACTCGTACGGCGCGATGTAGTCGGGCAGGGGATCGAACCCCAGCTCCGCCATCCGTGCCGAGCGGAACTCGCACTTGCCACTCGGCGTCGGGAAGGCGCCGTCGGCGTAGGGCAGGTAAGGAGTGGGCACGTTCAGGCGCATCCAGCCCCGCTCGAGCAGCTCGTCGAGCGACACACCCTGCAGCTTCGGCGACTGCGACGCGAGCGCCTGGCGAATGATCGTCAGGTCGTCGTCGCGCAGCGCATCGTGCGTCATTCCCATCCGCGCGGCGATCAGGCGGAAGATCTCGCTGTTCGGCTTCGCCTGCCCGATCGGCGCGATCGACGGACGGTTGAGCGAGACGTAGTGGTGCCCGTAGGCGAGATGCACGTCCCAGTGCTCGAGCTGCGTCGTCGCCGGCAGCACGATGTCCGCCCAGTCGGCGGTGTCGGTCTGGAAGTGCTCGAGCACGACGGTGAACAGGTCCTCGCGCGCGAGGCCGCGGAGCACGGTGTTGCGTTCCGGAGCCACCGCTGCCGGGTTGCTGTTGTACACGACGAGCGCCTTCACCGGCGGCCCGCCCACGCCCGCATCGGGCAGCGTGAGCGCGTCGCCGAGGCGAATCATGTTGATCGTGCGTACGGGGGGGCTCAGGTCCGGTCGTGAGATCGCGGCGCGATCGAACTGGAAGTTGGCCGACGTCGAGAGCTGCACACCGCCGCCGGGGCGACGCCAGTGGCCGGTGATGGCTGGCAGGCACGCGATGTTGCGCACCGCCATGCCGCCGCC
>DASSIC010000626.1:0-2395 GCA_035692325.1 Gemmatimonadaceae bacterium
GAGCGCGGCGGGCCAGACGTCGCGGTGGCTCATGCTCAACGAGCGGTCGAGCAGCACGACGACCGTGCGTGCCGACGGCGCGCGATCCCCGATGCCGCGGGCGGCGAGAAAGGGGCGTGCGAAGGCGAGCGCCAGCACGGCCAGCGCCGCCGCACGCAGAAGCAGGAGCGGCCAATCGGTGATGCGCCGTCGCGCCGCGGTGCGGATCGGCAGGCGCTCCAGGAACATGAGCGACGGAAAGCGCTGCGGCGTGTCCCTGTCCCGGTGCCGCAGGTGTAGCAGCACCGGCACCGCCAACGCCGCGAGGCCGACGAGGAAGGCGGGGACGAGGAAGCTCATCAGCGGACCCGGCTCCGCGCGAGCCGCGCATCGAGGTAGGCGTGCAGCGCGCGATCGAGCGGCTGGTTCGTGTAGACGCGCAGGTAGTCCGCGCCCGACGAGGCGAGGCGCCGGCTCACCGCCTCGTGATGCGCGCTCACACGCTCGAGGTAGCGCGCGCGCAGCTCGTCGGGGCGCATGGGGAGGCGCTGCCCACTCTCCGCATCCTCCAGCGTCGTCGCGCCCGTGAAGGGGAAATCGCGCTCGGCAATGTCAACAAGATGGAAGACGATGACATCGTGCCCGCGCACCCGCAGCGAATCCACGGCTCGGCCGACGTCGTCGGGTGCCTCGTAGCAGTCGGTCACGAGCACGACGATGCCGGCGCGCGTGGTGAGATGGGTCAAGCGATCGATCGCGGCCGAGAGACGTCCGGCACCGATGGCCCGCGAACGTCCCAGCGTGAGGAGCAACAGCTGGAGGTGTCTGGTGGATGGCGGCACGATGTCCACCAGTTCGTCCGCGAAGGTGGCCAGCCCGACGCGATCGCCCTGATGCTGCGACAGCCAGGCGAGCGAGGCGACGAGAAAGCGCCCGTAGTCGTACTTGCTCACGGCGCCGCTGCCGTAGTCCATCGAGGCGGAGGAGTCGAGCGCGAACAGCACGCTCGCGTTGGTATCGGCCTCGTACTCCTTCACGTAGAAGCGATCGGTGCGACCGTACACCCGCCAGTCGATGCGCCGCAGGTCGTCACCGGGCTGGTAGGCGCGATGCTGCGCGAAGTCCGACGACGATCCCTTCCGCAGCGAACGGTGCTGGCCGTGCATGAAGCCGTCCACCACCGTTCGCGCGAGGAGCGCAAGGTCGGAGATGCGCGCGAGCAGCGCGGGATCCAGGAGGGCGGACGGCGCGGTTTCCATGGTCAGAGCGTCGAGCGCGGAATGGGCACGGCGCCGAGCAGCTTCGCGATGAGCACGTCGGTGGTGACTTTCTCGGACTGCGCCTGGAAGTTGAGGAGCACACGATGCCGCAGCACGGGCAGCGCGAGCGCCTTCACGTCGTCGAAGCTCACGTGGGCGCGCCCCTGGAGCAGCGCACGCGCCTTGGCGCCGAGGATGAGCGCCTGCGCCGCGCGCACGCTGGCACCGTACGACACCCACTGGCGGATGAACTCCGGCGCACCGTGCTCCGTCGGCCGGCTGAGGCGCACGACGCGAACGGCATAGCGTGTCACCGCGTCGGCGACGGGTACTCGCCGCACCACGCGCTGGAAGGCGAGGATCTCCTCGCGCGACACGACCGGCTTGACTGCCTCGAGCGGCACCGACGTCGTGGTGCGCACCACCGCCACCTCTTCTTCCTCCGGCAGGTAACCGAGCACGATCTCGAACATGAAGCGGTCGAGCTGCGCTTCCGGGAGGGGATAGGTGCCCTCGAGCTCGATCGGGTTCTGCGTCGCAAAGACGAAGAAGGGAGGCTCGAGCTGATAGGTGCGCCCCTGCACGGTGACGCGATGCTCCTGCATCGCCTCGAGCAGCGCCGCCTGGGTCTTGGGGGGCGTGCGGTTGATCTCGTCGGCGAGGAGGACGTTGGCGAACACGGGGCCCGCCATGAACGCCAGTCGGCGATGTCCCGTCGCCGGATCGTCCTGGATGACGTCGGTGCCGGTGACGTCGCTCGGCATGAGATCCGGCGTGAACTGGATTCGCGCGAACTTGAGGTCGAGGGCGCGCGAGAGCGTGGAGATCAGCAGCGTCTTGGCGAGTCCCGGCACCCCGACGAGGAGGCAGTTGCCTCCGGCGAAGAGCGCGATGAGCGCCTGCTCGACGATGTCGTCGTTGCCGACGATGACCTTGCGCAGCTCGGCGGCGATGCGCGTGCCAGCCTCCTTCAGGCGATCGGCGAGCTCGGCGTCGTCGAGACGGTCCAGGTCGGAGAGAGCAGCGGGGGCGGTGCCGGTCACGCGATGTCCTCGGGTCAGCGGGTGAGGGCGTAGATCAGGTAGTTCACGCCGAGCTTGTACGCCTCGTTCGACGCGTCGAGTGGAAACAGCGCCTCGTCGGACCACTCCCAGTAC
>DASSIC010000627.1:0-13796 GCA_035692325.1 Gemmatimonadaceae bacterium
ACGAGCTTGCTCAGCCCATTCATGCTCCACCAGCTCACCACATCGGGCTTCAGCTCGTCCATCACGCGGGTGAAGCGTCGCGCATCCCGCAGCTCGCGCCGCGCCTGGGTCAACGTCCACGGGGGCACGATGGACTGCGGGCCATAGGCGTACTGCCCGAGCGCGCGATGCACGGGAATGCCGTCGACGAGGTCACGCCGCCTCCGGCCTGTCCGCAGGCGATTCGTCGCGATGCCGTACGAGCTGGTGACCACCTCGACCTGATGTCCGCGACGCCGCAGGCCGGCCGCGACTTCGGCGCAACGCAGCTCGTAGCCGCCGAGATAATGGGGCGGATACAGGTTCGACACGATCAGCACTCTCACGGCGCTGCGTCCATGCGGTGCGGCGCGGATGGTGTGTCCACGGCTCGTGTCGCTCGGCGTCCCGTCACGTGATGGAACCTACCGCTCGCGGCGGAGGAGGATCGCCCAATCGTGACTGCTGTCCGGCACGACCGGCGACGTCCACGATCCGCCGTCCACCACGGGCAGCTCGCTCCAGCGACCGCTGCTCGGATCGAACCACTGGGCCCGGTATCGGCCCTTCAGCAGGCGCACCGTCGTCCGAGACGCATGCGGGAGATAGATGGCATAGGTCCGACCGGGGTCGGCCAGACAGTAGCTTCCCGCGTCCACCAGCTCGTCGTGGGGGTCGGTGCTCCACCAGTCGAAATCGGTGAAGAAGTCGATCATGTGCGCATACCCGACGAGCATCGTCATCGTGCTGTCTCCACGCCCGTTGACCCAACCACCGCCCGTGTTCGGCCAGACGTTCGTTCCGCGCTTCGCCGTCTCGCCCGTCGTCTGGTAGCCGCCCGCCATGGAGATCTCCCACGCCATCCGTCGCAGGACGTCGGGCGCTTCGGCGTCGGGGGGAGGGGACCACAGGGGATAGTGATCCTCGTAGCCGTACTCCTCGTTGGTCTGCGGAATGATCCGGCCCAGCGCGCGCTGTACGCCGCGCTGCTCGAGCATGTACGCGTGTTGGGTGCGCGACCAGTTCTGGAACGACGTGAAATCCACCCAGTCGGACTGTCGCACCTGATTGTCGCTCGCTTTCCCCGTTCTCGGGTGCGTTGTCGTCAAATGATGGTAGGGGTCCCACTGCTTCAGGAGCCGACCAGTGGCCTCTGCCCACGCGTTGTCGCGGTAGCCGTCCAGGTCGTCGCCGAGATCCCAGGTGACGTTGGAGAATGCGGCGAGCCGAGCGACCGCATATCGGATGAACCGGCGCTCGTCGTCGCTGCCGGCGGCCGGATGGACGCGCGAGTCGTTCATGTCGAGGACGAGCGAGACGATCATGTCGCGGTCGCGGGCGAACCGCAGCCCACGCTCGATCTTCTGCCAGTAGGCGACGTCGAAGCGCGCGTAGTCGAATCCGGGATGGTACACGTCCTCGGGCTTCGTGGCCGGCCACGGCGTGACGTAGAGCGTCCAGGGCAGATGCACCATGATCGGCTCACCGAAGAAGACGTTGGACCGTCCCGCGATGGTCACGCGCACGCGATTGATCTTCAGCCGGTGCAGGCGTTCGAGGCTCGCGGTGATCACGTCGTCGTCCTTCCAGCCGAACAGCCAGTACGCCGTCGTCCCGTTGAAGAAGTAGTGCTCGCCCGTACCTTCCCACACGAAGTGCCAGGGATGCGCGGGATCGACGCGGATCGGACCCCGCGCTCGCCCGGCGATCGCACGGAAGGTGCCCCGTGACGACTTCGTCGCACCACCCTGCCTGTACTCGACGGTGTAGCGGTACTCGCCTGCCGCCGGGGGCGTGAAGCGGATGCGGAAGCGGCCCCCATCGGGATCATCGCAGAAGCCGAGCACCTGCCATCGCGTGCGTCCGTCGGCCGTCTCGAACCAGCCGGATAGCTCGGCATCGGTGAACGGGTTGGCGGCCCGCGGAAATCCCACCTCGGCCGTGATTTCGACGAAGTCGTAGACGCTCGTCGTGGGCGACGACTGCGAGAAGGTGACCCGCACAGGCAGCACCGATCTGGCACAGCCGAGGGCGTGCAGGAGGCCCGCCGTTGCAGCGACGACCAGGAGCGGGCGCCCGCGCCTGCGGCGCGGCCTCACAGCGTCGCGCCCCAGTGTCTGCGCCACGCCTCGAACATGAGGATGCTCCACAGCAGATGGGCGGCATCGGTCCGCCGCGCGTCGTGCTCCTGCACGGTGCGGCGCACAGCGGATACGTCGAAGATGCCGGTCTGCGCTAGCGTTCGTGGCTCGAGCAGGCCGTCCGCCCACGGCCGCAACGGGCCGCGCAGCCACTCCCCGATCGGCACCTCGAATCCCATCTTGGGCCGGTCCACGAGGGCCGAGGGCACATAGCGACCCAGCACTCGGCGGAGCAGCATCTTTCCCCGCCGCATCTCCACGGGGAGACGCCACGCGAAGGCCGCCACGCGATGATCGAGCAATGGAACGCGACCCTCGAGTCCCACGGCCATCGAGGCGCGATCGAGCTTGGTCAGCAGGTCGTCCGGCAGATAGACCATCGTGTCGGCGAGCATCATGCGCTCGACGCTCGTACGCGCGTGCGACCCCCGGAGAAGCGCCGACAGGGGGCCATCGGACTCGCGCCCAAGCGTCGTCATGGCCAATGGATGCGCCGTCGTGGATACCAGACGGCGATACACCGCCTCGAGATCGGGCGCCTCCAGCAGGTCGGCGCTCTTCCTCGCGCGCGAGGCGGCTCCTCCCAGCGCGCCGAGTCGCGCGCCGGCAAGTCCACGCAGCGCGCGCGCGCCAGGGCGGCGGAGCGCCCGCGGCACCCGTTGCACCCACCACCACGCACGCGGTGCGAAGCGGTACCGCTCGTAACCGCCGAACAGCTCGTCGCCGCCGTCACCCGAGAGTGCCACCGTCACGTGCCGCCGCGCGAGCGCCGAGACCAGAAAGGTCGGAATCTGTGAGACGTCGGCGAGCGGCTCGTCGTACATCGTCGCCAGCCGAGGGATGACGGCCATCGCCTCGTCGGGCGTGACGCGCTGCTCGGTGTGTTCGGTGCCGAGGTGTGCGGCCACGGCGCGCGCATGGGCGCTCTCGTCGTAGCGCGCCTCCATGAAGCCGATCGTGAACGTGCGCACCGGACGCGCCGACTGCGCCTGCATCAGCGCGACGACGAGCGACGAATCGATTCCCCCGGAGAGGAACGCGCCCAGCGGCACGTCGGCGATCATGCGGAGCCCGACCACCTCGCGGAGCAGTGTGTCGAGCGCCTCTTCCGCGTCGGCGGCGCTGCCCGTGAACGGCGTGCGCTCGCCCTCGCGCGCCACGGCGGAAAGCGACCAGTAGGGCGCGGAGTCGAGCGGCGAACTCGGTGCGCCAAGCGTGAGCACGTGTCCCGGCTGCAGCTTGCGCGCGCCGAGAAAGATGCTCTGCGGGGACGGCACATACGAATAGCGAAGGTACGCCGCCACCGCGTCGGGATCGATGCGCCGCTCGAATCCCGGATACGCCATCAACGCCTTGAGCTCGGATGCGAAGACGACGTCACCGCTCGGCGTGCGCCCCACGAACAGCGGCTTGATCCCCATCCGGTCGCGCACCAGGTGCAGGGCGCGCTCCCTCGCGTCCCAGACGGCGAATGCGAACATGCCCACGAAGCGCTCCAGCGCCGGTACGACGCCCCACTCGGTGAACGCCGCGAGCATCACTTCGGTGTCTGATCCGCCCCGGAACGCATGGCCTCGCGCCGCGAGCTCGTCACGCAGCGCCTGAAAGTTGAAGACCTCGCCGTTGAAGCAGATCGTGAACCGTCCGTCGGGGCTGGTCATCGGTTGATGCCCGAGCGGGCTGAGATCCACGATCGACAGCCGTCGATGCCCGAACGCCACCGCGCCGTCGATCCATGTCCCCGCGTCGTCCGGCCCCCGGTGGCACATCGTGTCGCGCATCGCCTCGAGGCGACCGCGCGCGACGTCACCGCCGAGCGCCTGCCGAGCCCAGAATCCCGCGATGCCGCACATGTCAGTCACGCGGAGTCGTGCGTGTCACGGCCGCGAGCAGCCGCTCGCGGTCGCGCGCCCACGCGTACTGGCCGGAGACGGCCGCTCGCCCCCGTGCACCGAGCGCCCTGCAGCGCTCCGGATCCCGCAGGAGCGCCACCAGCGCCGCCGCGAGCGCATGCGCATCCCCCGGCGCCACCAGCACGCCGGCACCCGTCTCCGCCAGCACACGGCGCATCGGCGCGACGTCCGTCGCGACGATCGGCAGCGCCGCCCCCATGTAGTCGAACAGCTTGTTGGCGAGCGTGATGTTGATGTGCTCCGTCGACAGAAAGGGAAGGATGCCGATTCTCGCGTGCCGATAATACGCCGCGTGATCGGCCGGCGGCTTCCAGCCCAGCAGCCGGACATGATCGCGCAGATCGCGTGCGTCGATGCGCGCCGCGAGCGCCGCGTGTTCCCGGCCATCGCCGATGATCACGAGCCCGACGTCCGCCACGGCGCGTCGCACCTCGGCCATCGCGTCGATCGCTTCGGGCAGTCCCCGGTCCGCCAGCAGGTTCCCGACGAACAGGATCAGGGGGCGACCGGCCCAGTCCGCGAGGTCGGCGGGGATCGGCGCCTCGCCATCGAGCGACGGGAGCGACGCCGGGGTGTTGCCCACGATCACCGTTGCTTCGTCGGCGGCGCCCAGCGCAAGGCACCGCTGCCTCGACTCCTCCGACACGACGAAGATCGATGCCGCGCGGCGGATCACCGCGCGATCCAGCCATTCGGCGGCACGCGGGTTTCGCGTGAAACGCGAGATCAGGCCGGGATGATCCGCCCGATTCGCCCGCATCGCCACGGGATAGACGTCGGCCATCTCGTAGTGCACCGGAAGCCCGAGCACCCGCCCGACGGCCAGTGCGGCGGGCGCGAGCGGCAGATCACGGACGATGAGACACTCGGCCTTGAATCGCCGCGCGGCGCGGTGGATCCAGGCGAGCCAGAACGGGTTGACGAAGACCGGGAAGCCGAGGTAGCGACTGAGCGCGGGCGGACCCAGTCGCGGCACGCGTTCGACATCCATCCACGATTCCACTCCGTGCCGCGGCTCTCCGCGAGGATTGCCCGAGAGCAATCGCACCACGTGCCCGGCCTCGGCCAACGCGCGCGTCTGCTTCAGCACGCGGGTCGCGTTGCGCGGCCAGTCGCCCTGATACACATAGAGCACTCTCACGTGCGCGCGATCACGTGATCCAATCCACTTTGCACGCGTGCGGCAGCTCCGAGATGACCCACCGGAACTTGCCCGACCGCTCGGCGGGAATGTCCTCGACGATACGCGTCTCGATGCGCATCGCGTCGCCGAGACGCATGCGCAATCCCGCCTCGAGCTCGGCCCGGTGCACGTCCGTGAACTCGGCCGACGGAACGAGCTTCACGATCACATGGTCGACGGCGTCCTGCACGATCTGCGACTTCAGCAGCTGATCGAACGGCTTGAACGGATGCGTGAGCACCGAGGGGGACACGTAGCGACCGTCGGGCGTGACGACGATGTCTTCCGCCTTCGTGGCGATGTCGGCGAGTCGCCCGAGGCCACGCCCGCAACCGCACGGTGCGCTGGCGCGCACCGAGATGTCGCCCGTCCGATAGCGGATGATCGGCATGCCCCGATTCCAGAGCGTCGTACCCGTCAGCATCCCCGGCGCGTCAGGGCCGACCGGTCGGCCCGCATCGTCGGTGATCTCCGCGACGCCGTACTCGTCGAAGAGATGCTTGCCGCCATGGTGCTCGCACTCTCCGGCGAAGATGACCCGTTCGGCATGCCCGTAGAAGTCGAACACCGGGCCGCCGAACGCCGTGCCGAACGCCTGCCGCTGGACGTCGTGGAGCGTCTCGGATGACGTGAACACCGCACGCATCGGCAGCGTCTCGCCGCGTCGCAGGAGAAAGCTCGCGAGGATGTACATGGTGGAGGGATAGCCCTCCAGGAACCGGATGCCCCGACGTCGGATCTCCGCGACGTAGAGAGGCAGATTCTCCTCGCTCAGATGGAACGACGAGCACCAGAGCTGCTTCTGCACGTGGTTGGCGCGCCAGAATGGAGGCCGGCGCCGCTCCACCGGAACGACGACGCGACCGAGAAACATCGCGCACCAGTCGCCGAGCTCGAGACCGCCCCACCGCTTCTGCCGCCAGTCCGCCACGTTGTTCGTGATCACCATCTCGCGATCGTACCAGAGGCTGAGCGGCGAGCCCGTGGTGCCGCTCGTGTGCCCGTGCGTGAGTCCCTCCGGCGACGTCGCGAGCATGGCCGAGCCGGCGGAGCGGATGTCCGCCTTGGTGATCGTGGGCAGGAGCGGCAGATCGGACGCGCCCTGGACCTGGCCGACGTTGACCCCATGCTCCGCCCATCGGCGGGCATAGAAGGGGACGTGCATCCCGGCGTGCCGCACGATGGCGCGCAGGCGCTCGTCCTGCTGGGCGCGCAGACGCTCGGCATCCCACCACTGGCTGCGGTCCCACTCGGCCATCCGCGCGCGGAAGTCGGCGCCGAAGCGTTGGCGTCGGAGCTGGAGCGCATAGCCATTCAGGAGGAGCGATTGCATCCATCCCGGTGCCGACTGATAGACGCGATCAGCGAATTTCATGAGGCCCCTGCGTCGGGTGCGCGCTCCGCCGGGAACGCGCGACATGGCTGCTGACGGAGTATGCGCCGGACCGAGTCGACCGGCACGGTCTTGACACCGGAGATCCTCGCGCCGTACTTGGACGACGGTCGCGACGGCCTGCACGCGCCGACGTGGCACCAGCGTCCGCATCCAATCTGGCGAGAACATAGCGCTTTGTTCACCTTTGCATCAGATGGCGCCCGGCACCCTCGGCCGGCGGCGCGCTAGGTGTGCGGCATCTGCGGGCTGGTCTGCCCCCCCTCCCATCCGGTTGACGAACAACGCCTGACCGCGATGCGCGACGTGATCGCGCATCGCGGGCCCGATGGTTTCGGCGCGCATTGCGCCGATGGCGTCGGCCTCGGACACCGCCGGCTCAGCATCATCGACGTCGAGGGCGGCGCCCAGCCGCTCTCGAACGAGGACGGCTCGGTGTGGGTCACCTTCAACGGGGAGATCTACAACTACGCCGAGCTGACGCAGCGCCTCGAGCGCCGAGGACACGTCTTCCGCACGCACAGCGACACCGAGGTGCTCGTGCACGCCTACGAGGAGTACGGCGACGACTTCGTGCGGGAGCTGAACGGCATGTTCGCGTTCGCGATTCACGACATGCGTCGCCGCCGCGTCCTTCTCGCTCGCGACCACCTTGGCATCAAGCCGCTGTTCTACGCGATCGAGGCTGGCACGCTCGTCTTCGCGTCGGAGATCAAGGCGGTGCTCGCGGGGCTCGGCACGACGGCGCGCCTGCGTCCCGACGCGCTCCAGGAATACCTGATGTTCCGGTACGTCGCCGGCGCGGGCACCTTCTTCGATGGCGTGAAGCGGCTTCCCGCCGGCCACCTCGGCATCCACGAAGCGAGCCGCTTTCACGTCCGGCCATACTGGACGCCGCCGCGGCGGGGGCACGCCAGCGCCGGCACGCTGCGCGACGCGGCAGACCATACGGAGGCACTCCTCGTCCGGTCGGTCGACTCCCAGATGATGAGCGAGGTACCACTGGGGAGCTATTGCAGCGGCGGCATCGATTCCGGTCTCGTGACCGGCTGTGCGTCCGCCGCGAGCCCGCACCGGCTGCAGACCTTCGCCGTCGGATTCCAGGACCCCGCCTGGGACGAAAGCGCGCTCGCCGCGGAGACGGCGGCACGATTCGGCACGAGACACAGCACAGTGATCGCCGAGCCAGCCGAGTTCCTTGAACTGCTGGGAAAGCTCGTCTGGTATCATGACGAGCCCCTTAGCCACCCGAACGCCATACCGCTGTATCAGCTCAGCCGATTCGCCCGTCGGTCCGTCACGGTGGTGCTCACCGGCGAGGGCGCGGACGAGCTGTTCTGCGGCTATCCGCGCTACCATATCGCCCGCGTTCGTGGAATGCTCCAGGGTCTGCCGCCGGTCGGGCGGCGCGCAATGGCGGCGGTGGCGAGGCGCGTCCCCGGGCATCGCGCCGCAAAGCTGGCGGACCTGGTCAGCCGCAGCGTCGACGACGGATTGATCCTCAATTCGGCGTACGTATCGCCCGAGCTGGTCGCACGCCTCACGGGCGCGCCCGTCGAGGGAGCCCTTGCCGAGCGACGCCGGCTGCTCGCGGCTGCCCGCGCGTCCGACGACGACGTGGATACGCTGTCTCGCTACGAGCTCCTGACGTACCTCGGCTGCGCGCTGGACCGGATGGATCGCATGTCGATGGCGTGCAGCCTGGAAGGACGCGTGCCGTTCCTCGACATTCCGCTCGTCGAGCACGCGCTCAGCCTCCCGACCGCGATGAAGCTCGGGTTCCGCGAGACGAAGCGGGTGCTGAAGGTGCTGGCGCGGCGCCGGCTCACGCCTGCCGTGGCGCGCCGATCCAAGAGCGGGTTCGGCGTGCCGCTCGGCGACTGGTTTCGGTCACCGATCCTCGCGCCGGCGCTCGACCGTCTTCGCGATCCGGATCATCCCGCCGCTCAGCATTTCGACCGCACCGCGCTCGCGCGGGTGCTCGCCGAGCACGCAGCCGGGGCAGTGGATCATGGTGAGGCGCTGTGGATGCTCACGAACGTGTATGCGTGGCAGGACGTCGTCGCGCGCGAGAGCGCGGCGCCCGCCTACGCCTGAGACACGAGCCCGGCGAATGCGGTCCGCCGTGAAGCACATCGCCGAACGCGCGCTCATCGTGTCGGGAGTCGCCGCAGCAAACCGGCGGCGCATGCACGGTCGCTCGCTCGTCCTCGCCTATCACAACGTTCTTCCGCCCGGCGCAGCGTCCATCGGCGACCTGCCCAATCACCTGCCGCTCGCCACCTTCGCCGCGCAGCTCGCCGCCCTGCGTGAGACGCACGACGTGGTGCCACTCGCCGAGCTCCTCACGGCCGGCGCTCCGACCTCTCGCCGGCCGCGCGCGGCCATCACCTTCGACGACGCCTATCGGGGTGCCGTCGAGCATGGCGTGCCGGAGCTCGTGCGTCAGGGATTGCCGGCGACGATCTTCGTGGCGCCGGCCTTCCTCGGGGGCCGTTCGTTCTGGTGGGACGCACTGGCCACGCGCGCCGACGGACTCGAGCCGGCCCTCCGCGACCGTGCGCTGCACGAACTCCGTGGCGACGACGGCGCGGTTCGCGCCTGGGCATCGGCAGCGGGGCGGCCGGTCGCGGCACTCCCCTCGGAGTGGTGCGCCGCATCCGAAGCGGAATTGCTGCGCGCCGCGCAGGGCGGGATCACCCTCGGCTCCCATTCATGGAGTCATCCCAACCTCACCCGTCTGGAGCCGGACGAATTGTCGCGTGAACTGGCGCGGCCGCTGGAATGGCTTCGTGAGCGCGTGCCGATTCCCTCGCCCTTCATCGCGTATCCCTATGGCCTGCACGATCGAACGGTACGATTGGCCGCGGAGCGAGCCGGGTACCAGGGTGCGTTGGCGATCGACGGCGGCTGGCTGCCGGCCGTTTCTCCCGACCGCTATGCGTTGCCGCGCGTGAATGTGCCGCCGGGCCTCAGCCTGCCCGGCTTCGTGCTGCGGGGCGCCGGTCTGCTGACCGGGTGAGCTCCGTCGCCCGACATCCCATCGCGCCGGTGGTCGTCAGCCGCCAGAGCGGAGACGCTGCCGCAGGCGAGCCGCAAGCGCCCCGACCTTGTTGTGCACCGTGTCCGACGCCAGTTGCGCGAGGATCGCGGGAGGCGTCCGCGGCAGGTTGGCCAGCGCCGCGCGGTACGACGCCCGCCGCTGTCGGCGCATCGTGAGCGAGATCTCGCGCGCATAGGCATCGACGTCGAGGCCCTCGAGTGCGGCGGTGGCGACCGGAGCCGCCGCGTCCTGGTCTGCGAGCACCGGTCGAAAATCGTGACCGAGCACGGTCGTGCGAGTCGTCGCCTCGACGACGCCTCCGTCGTTCAACGAACATCGAAGTATGGCGCCTCGCCGGAACGGCGGGTACCAGACCATGTCGCCGATGAAGTTGCCCAGACTGTAGGCGATCACGCCGTGCTTGTATCGCTCGACGGGGCGCACGACATGTGGATGGTGACCGAGTACGAGGGCGGCGCCGGCATCGATGATCGACCGGCCCAGAGCCACCTCCGACGCCGACGGCTGCGGCACGAACTCCTCACCCCAGTGCAGCGAGACGACGACGATCGCGCCACGTGCACGCAGTCGCTCAACATCGGCGCGAATGGACTCTGCGGTGCCCTCCGCGTACGGCGGTTCCGCGTGCCCATACTGCCGCGGACGAAGGCAGTAGCCCAGGAGTCCAACCGGGCCGCCGGCGCCTGGCAGCAGCACGGGCTCGCTCGCCCACGGCGCCACGCCGCGCACGCCACAACAGGCAATGCCTGCCGCGCGAACGGTCGCCAAGGTGGCGTGAAACGTGGCGTCTCCATGCTGCACCGCGTGGTTGTTGGCCACGTTGACCACCGTGAATCCCGCCCGACGCAGGTCGCCCGCGTAGGAGGGCTCGCCACGCAACTGGAGGGTACCCCGGCGCCGTTCGCCCGCCGCGGCAGACACGAGCGTGGTCTCCAGGTTGCCGAAGACGATCTCGCCACCCGCCAATGCCGGCGCCACCGCCGTCAGGAGGGTATCCAGCGGGGTGCCTCGATATCGACTGTGAAATCCGTAGCCGACCGTCGTTGGCGAATCGCCGAGCTGCAGGTCGCCGACCGCGATGAGGGTCAGAGCGGCACGCGCGGCTCCAGGTCCAGGAACGATGACAGAATCTGCTGTCACGGGGTCGGCCTCGGCGAGCTATATTGGGCTCCCTGAAACCGGGACCCGAGGAGCGGCGGCTCCGGCTCGGTCCTGTGCCCGACGTCCAGAAGACCCGCCTCGGAGACGCGCGTTGCGATGAGAGCAGCACCAGCGACGAGGAGATCTGCCCCCGCGGTCATGCGCGCGAGCGCTCCGCGGTCCGTGCCGACCATTCGGTGGGATGTGCTGCGGGCATGCCTCTTCGCGCTCATGGTACTCGGAATCAGCCGTCTCCACCAGCATTTCGCGTTCATCGGGATGCTCCGGCCTGGCTTGTTGCTCGCCGGGATCGGTCTGGCCGCCGCATGGTTCCACCCCGCCAACCTCTCCGATGGAAGCTGGAAGCGGCGCTGGACCACCAAGGTAGTGATCGGCCTCTCGATCGTGGCGCTCGGTTCGATCGCGTTCGGGATTTCGCAGGGTGGCGCGTTCCACAGCTTCGTCGAGAACTACTCCAAGGTGCTCATCGGCACATTCCTCCTGATGGCCGCGATCAGGGGCGCGCGCGACCTGTGGTTGTTCTCGTGGGCGTACGTCATCGGCGCCGGGTGCCTCGTCTGGCTGGCCCTCTTCGTTTTTCAGCTGTCGACGGACAGCGCTGGCGTGGCGCGCCTCAACGACATGTATACGTGGGACTCGAACGACGTCGGTCTCGTGTTGCTCGTCGGCTTGCCGCTCACCATGCTCACGCTTCGCACGTCGGGATTCAAGGGCAAGCTCGTGTCGGGCGCAGTGCTCCTCGGCATCGGCGCCACCATCGCGCGCACCGGGTCGCGCGGGGCGTTCGTGGGGACGGCGGTGGTGCTGCTCGCCTACCTGTTCTCCCTCAAGGGCGCGTCGGTCGTGAAGCGTGTCGGGACGATCGTCGCGCTCGCGGTCGGCCTCGCCCTGGCCGCGCCGCAGGGATATTGGAAGCAGATGAATACCCTGACGTCGGTGGAGGACGATTACAACTGGGATGCGGCGCAGGGGCGCCGACAGCTCGCGATCCGCGGCGTGGGCTACATGCTCGACCGGCCGCTCTTCGGCATCGGTATTGACAACTTCGGGCGCGCGGAAGCGACGATCTCCGACCGCGCCGTCGCATGGACCCCCGACATGCCGGGCATCAAATGGTCGGCGGCGCACAACTCGTATCTGCAGGCCGGCGCGGAGCTGGGCGTGCCCGGACTGCTGCTCTTCTGCACGCTGGTGTTCGGCTGCATCATCGCGCCCTGGCGCCTGCGCCGCCGGATTCCTGCGGCATGGGCACATGGTGATTGGGAAGAGCAATTCCTGTTTCAGATGGCCGCGTACCTGCCGCTCTCCGCACTTGGCTTCGCCGTGGCCGGATTCTTCGTGTCGTTCGCGTATCACGATCCGATCTACATCCTGGCGGCGATGACCGGTGCCCTGACGGCGGCCGTGGAGAGCCGTCTGCGCGGAAGTCGACCGGACGTGGCCGTCCCGCAGCGCGGGCCCGTCAGCCCCGCGCGCGGCGGGCGCGGCGGCTTGGGACCGCCGCGCGCGCGCTCCGGGGAGCGCGTCCGGGGATTCGCGTACGTCCGGTCCGACGACGCGGATCCGACGCGGTCCTCTCCCGCGTGAGTGTCGCCACCACGGTGCTCGTCACCGACGGGCAGCTTCGCCCGTCGTTGGCGGTCGTGCGATCACTCGGGCGAGCGGGGCATCGCGTCGTGGTGTGTTCGAGCCGTCGCCGCAGCCTGGCCGGCGCCTCCCGCTTCGCGGCGGATGAAGCGCGCGTCCCCGATCCGCTAACGGCGCCGACCGAGTACGTCGATGCGGTGGTCGAGCTCACGTCGCGCTGGCACGTCGACGTGCTGCTTCCGATCTCGGAGGAATCGCTGCTCGGGCTCCTGCCGGCGGCGGCGCGTATGCCGGCGGTGCGCCTCCCCTTCCCCTCGCTGGACGTCTTCCGGAGCGCCGCCGACAAGGCGCACGTCACGGCGCTCGCCGCGACGCTCGGCATCGCCGTGCCCGACCAGGTGGTCGTCCACTCTCGGGACGAGATCATCAGACTCCGCGACGCGGCGCTCCTCTCGTTTCCCATCGTCGTGAAGCCCGGCCGGTCCGTGGCCGACACCACCGCGACGCGGACCAAGCTTGGCGTCGCGTATGCCATGGACGAAGCGGAGCTGGAGCGCCTGCTCACGACGATGCCCGACGCCGCATACCCTCTGCTCTTGCAGCGTCGCATCGAGGGCCCGGGCACGGGGGTCTTTCTGCTCCTGTGGAACGGACAGCTACTCGCCACCTTCGCTCACCGTCGCATTCGCGAGAAGCCGCCGACCGGCGGCGTGAGCGTGTGCGCCGAGAGCATCGCGCTCGATCCGGAGACGCTCGCGCAAGCGGAGGCACTCCTCAGCGCCCTCGACTGGCGCGGCGCCGCCATGGTCGAGTTCAAGCAGGATCGCCACGACGGCCGGCACTACCTGATGGAGATCAATGGTCGATTCTGGGGCTCGCTGCAGCTCGCGGTGGATGCGGGGGTCGACTTTCCCGCGCTGCTCGTCGCCGCCGCCATGGGCGAACCGTCCATGCCCGCTCCAGCGTATCGCGTCGGCGTCCGCTGTCGATGGTGGTGGGGTGAAGTGGATCACCTGCTCGCGCGCGTGCGCCGGCCCGACGAAGCGCCCCGCGACGGCGGGCGCATGCGTGCCGTCCGCGAGTTCCTCCTTCCTGGCGCCGGCGTGCGGAACGAGGTGCTTCGGGCCGATGATCCATGGCCCTTCGCGCGGGAAAGCCTCGATTGGCTTCGTGGGCGGTAGGTCATGAGCATTCACCAGGGCCGGCCGCTGCGCGTGCTGCACATCGTGCAGAACCTCAACTATGGAGGGATGGAACGCCTGCTGTTCGAGATGGTGCGTCGATCCGATCGGTCTCGCATCGAGTCGCACGTGCTCAACCTCCAATACGTGGGTCG
>DASSIC010000628.1:0-5254 GCA_035692325.1 Gemmatimonadaceae bacterium
TTCCCGTTCTGGCGGACGGTGCGCCCGAACTCGGACATCGTCATGATCGTCACGTCCGCCATCCGGTCGCCGAGGTCGGTCACGAGGGCGGCGATCGATCGGGCGAAATCGTCGAGCCGCGCCGCGAGCTGTCCCGTCGACGCACCCTGATTCACGTGCGTGTCCCATCCACCCACGTCGGCGAACGCGACTTCCAGTCCGACGTCGGCCTTCACGAGCTGCGCGATCTGGCGGAGCCGCTGACCGAATTGCGAATTCGGATATGCTGCACCGTTTCGCGGCAGGTACTGCTGCGGATTGGCGGCGCGCAGGATCTTCACCGCCTCGAACATCTCCCCACCGGCCGCATGCACGACGTCCGCCGTGCCGGTGCGATAGAGCGCCTCGAGGCGATCCGCCGCCGGACCCGTGGCACGCACGGTGAACTCGTCGAGCGAGTTCATGGCGATCGTCGGTGCCGGCCCCTCGAGCATCCGCGGCGTCTGCTGCGTCATCGCCACGGCGCGGAAGGGCGAGGGCGCGGACGCGTGCGTGCACCCCGCCTCGCACGTGCCCTTCAGCGCGAGATAGCGGTTGAGCCATCCGTCGCGCGTGCCCTTCTGGTCGGGCGTTCCCGTCTCCATGTAGTCCTGCGCATCGAAGTGCGAGCGTGTGCTGCTCGGACTTCCCACCGCGTGCACCGGCGCGAGGATGCCCATGTCCCACAGCGGCTTCATCGGCGCGAGGGCGGGATGGAGGCCGAAGAACCCGTCGAGGTCGATCGCGCCCGCGGGGCCGGCGCCGAGTCCCGGTCGCGGGATCGCGATGTTCGGCCGCTGGCGGTAGTACGCAGCCTCGCCGTGCGGCACCACGACGTTCAGTGCATCCGCGGCGCCGCGCTGAAACAGGCAGATGAGCGTCTTTCCCCTTGCTGCGCCCTTGAGCGCGGCACCGCCGAGCAGCTCGGCGCCGAACGTCGTCCGGCGGAGAAAGCTCGGGCTCAGCCCCATCGTCACCAGGGCGAGCGCACCCGACTTCATGAAGACTCGGCGATCCATTGAAAGATTCCGTGTGCGGGTGAAGGTGCGTCAGCGCCGCTGGAACTCGGGCGCGCCGATGGCGAGACCGACGACCTGCGCCAACCCCGTGAGTCGTACGGGTTGCCCGAGTCCCCGCAGCGCGGCACGACGCGGCTGGCCATTGCGCGCCGGGGGCATGTCGCGCATCGCCGGATCGGTCATCGGCGCCGGCTCGCGCATCGTCGTCGTGTCGGCGGCTCCCGCCAGCTTCGAGATGAGCGGATTCTCACCATCGAGCAGGATCTGCCGCGTATCCGGCGAGGCGTGGCCGCCGAGAAATGCCAGGATCACGGCGTCCACCTGTTCCTCGCGTGGCGCGGTGCGCAGGCGTTCCTCGTCGGACCAATGCGCGACGCTGGCGTTGGGAAGACGGCCGGCTGCCAGTGCGAGGCCGAAGTTGATTCGATTGAGGATGGCGCCGGTGTTCATCCAGGACTCGCCAGTCTCCGGCCACCCGTTCGGTGCCTGATGGCCGTAGATGGGCTGGCCGAGATACGCCACGATCGTCGCCGAGCGCATCGACGTATCGGGCGCCGCTCCAATTGCGCGCAGCGCCGACGCGACGAGCTCGAACGGACTCTTGACCTTGCTGCGGTATGCGGCGCGGCTGAAGAACTCCGGGCTCGTGACGATGGTGCGCACGACCTCGCGAATGTCACCATCGGTGCGCAGGTAGGTCGCCGCGGCACGCTCGACGAGTGCCGGCGGAGGGTCGTCGCTCACGAAGCGCACGGCGAGCTTGCGCGAGACGAAGTGCGCCGTGCGGGTATCGCGCGCCAGGATGTCCAGCACTTCTTCGCCGTCCTCGATGCCGCGCCCCGCCGGGAGCACATGGCCGAGGACCGTCTTCCGACCCGCGTCATGGATCTGTGGTACGAAGGTGAACGTCGCGCCCTGCCGCGGATTCATCGTCCATCCGGTGAGGGCGCGCGCGACCTCGATCACGTCCTGCTGCGTGTAGCCCGCGTCCACACCGAGCGTGTGCAGCTCGAGCAGCTCGCGCGCGTAGTTCTCGTTGAGGCCGCGGCGACGCTGTCGAATGCCGCGCGCCGGAGCGAGGGTGGGGTGCAGGGAGTCGGCGGCGCTCTGCCACTGATCCAGATAGAACAGCATGGCGGGACTCTTCGCCACGGCGCGGAGCAGGTCGCGGAAGTGTCCGAGCGCGTTCGGCCGAATCACGTCGCGGTCGTAGGCGGGAATGAAGAGGCGCGTCTGGCCCTTGCCCGCGAACACCGTGAAGTGGTTGGACCAGAAGTCGGTCATGACTTCCTGAAGCTGGCGTTCGCTCACCACGGCGCGAGCCAGCTTGGCCGATTGGACGTCGCCGATGGCGCGCTGCGCTCGCCGCACCTCCTCGCGCAGCTGCGGGTCGGCGCGGAGCGCGTCGGCGCGCATGTCGCGCCGATCGGCGGAATCGCCCCGTTGCGCGGCCTGGCGTTGGAGCTGGCGGATGGCCTGCTGCCCGTCGGCGTACGCCGTCACCAGATCGGCGGTCGGGATGCGAAGCCCTTCATATGAAGCAACTACGTGGTCGGCCGCACCATCCTCGATGCGATCCGGGGCCAGCTGGAGGGCGATCCACTGATCCACGCCCATCGCCCGCACGCGCGCCACGTCTCCCGGACGGGGGCCGAAGGCGAGTCGCCCGAGGACGTGCTGGACCTGCTGGTCGGCGGTCTGCTCGCGCGGCTCCGTGGGAGCGACGACGACGAGTGGGGTCGGAAGACCGGTGACGGAAGGGGGCCGGACCGGGGGGGCTGCGCAGGCGGCCAGGACGAGCAGCGTGGCGCAGCGAAGGGGCAGGGGTGATGACATGCGGATCGTCCGGTGGCGAGATACGTGGAAGACGCAGGAGACGTGCGAAGGTTAATGTGAGCTGCCGCCCCGGTGCTTGCGTCCGGGCCGCGGGCTCGTCTAGGTATTGGGGCGCCGACCCGCCTCCCCTTCGCCATTCGGACGCCCACCTCCTCGTCCCGCTTGATCTCCCCGACTCTTCTCGCCGACGACTTCGCACGCCAGCTCTCCTACGACGAGCTGCTTGCGGCGGCACGAGTTGCGCTCCCGACCGGGCGTGCCGTGCTCTGGTCGGTGCTGCCCGACGGAATGGAAGCCATTCGGCGCGATCTGGGCGACACGCGCGCCGATGCGCTGGTGCGCGAGCTGACGCTGTTCACGCGCCGCAATCTTCGCGGCACGGACGCCGTTGCCGGCGTCGATGACGAGCTGGTGGTGCTGCTCGATGCGGCGGGGCTCGTCGCCGAGTCGGTCGCCCAGCGGCTGCTCGCTGCCGCGCGTACGCACGTCTTCTCGGGCGGCGCCTCGGATCGATCGCTGCGGCTCACGCTGTCCATCGGCATCGCGTGCTCGCCGGACTCCGGGATGGGGGTGGAGGAGCTGTTGGCCGCCGCACGGGCCGGACGCGCGACCGCCCGGCGTGACGGCTTCGCCGTTGCCGCGCGAGGGCGCTCGGAAGCGCTGGAGGTCGAGCGCTTCGTCGGACGCACGGAACAGCTCACGCAGCTCACGGACTACCTCGATGACATGGTGCGCGGCGTGGGCCACGTCGTCGCCGTGATCGGGGAGACGGGCGTCGGGACGAGCTCCCTCATGCGCATGCTCGAGCCCGAGGTGCGCATGCGAGGCGGCTCGCTGGTGTTCGCCTACTGTCGCGAAAACTCCTCCGCCACGCCATACGGCCTCTGGCGCGACGTGCTCCGTGCGGTGCGCCGCCTGCCGGTGAAGAGCACACGCGTCTGGCGAGAGCTGCCGTCGCTCGACCCCACGCTCGAGCGCGAAGAGGGCGACACGCCGCGCGGCCGGAGCAAGATCCGATTGCTCGAGGAGCTCGCCGACTACCTGCGACTGGCTGCACAGCAGCGTCCTCTCGTGCTGCATCTCGAGGAGCTGCAGTGGGTGGACGCCGCCTCGTGGGATGCACTCGAGCACCTCATTCCGCAGCTCGAGAGCGAGCGGATCATGATCTCGCTGAGCTTCCGCACCGGCGAGGAATACGACGATGCCGCGGAGCGCTGGGCTCGGCTGGTCACGCGTCCGCGCCACCACGAGCTTCGTCTCACGCGTCTCACGCGCGAGCACGTGAAGCAGTGGCTCGAAGCAGCGATGCACGGCGTGGAGGTCGGCCGCGACCTGCTGGCGCACGTGTACCGGCAGACGGAGGGGAATCCGCTGCTGCTCACGCACCTGCTCCGCGATCTGGAAGAGTCGGGGCATCTGTTCTGGCGCGACGGCCACTGGCAGTGGAGCACGACGACCGCTCTCCCTCCCCAGGCCACGCTCGATGAGCTGCTCGCTCGGCGGATCGATCGACTGCCGCCTACCGCGCGTGCCGTGCTGGACGCCGCCGCGGTCCTCGCCCGTGAGTTCGACGAGGATCTGATCGTGCGGCTCACCGGCATGCCGGCGGAGGAGGTGAGCGAGGGACTCTCGCGACTGTGTGCGTCCGAGCTGCTCACGCCGGCGTTCGAGCGGGTGCGCGGTGCCCTCGCGTTCGCGCACGTGGAGGTGGCGCGCGTCGCCCGTCTTATGCTCGACGAGAGCCGGCTCGCCGCGCTGCACCGCAAGACCGCGGATCTTCTCGCATCGCTCGGCGTCTCGGCGAGCGAGGTCGCGGCGCACTACGAGATGGCGGGTGCGCTGGCGGAGACCCACGAGTTTGCGCTGCTGGCGGCGGATGCGGCGCAGTCGCTCTACGAGAATCTTGCTGCGGCGTCGCTCCTCGCCTGGGCGGAGCGAACGGCGCCGTCCGAGGAGCAGCGCGCCGAAGCGCGCGTTCGCATGGCGTCGCTGGCGGAAGACGCCGGACGCTACGAGGAGGCCGAGGCGCTCTGCGAGCTGGCGCTCACCTGGTACGAGAGCCGGGGGAACCAGCTGCAGGCGCTGCGAGTGAAGCGCACACGCATGCTCGGTCGCATGAAGCGCGGTCTCTCCGCGCGCGCGACGCTCGATGCGCTGCTGCTGCTCGAGGAGGAGGCGCGCGCCGTCGGCGCGGACGCCGAGCGCGGCGCGATCCTCCTGCTCATCTCGCAGTCGCACTGGCGCCTGGGCGATCCCACGGCGGCACAGCGCGTCGCCGCCGAGGCGCTGCAGATCGCCGAGACGGTGGGCGACCCGCTCTCGATCGCCGACGCCTGCATTCGAGCGGCGATCACGATCCAGTTCGAGGAACCGGCGCGCGC
>DASSIC010000629.1:0-3362 GCA_035692325.1 Gemmatimonadaceae bacterium
CTGCTGGGCATCCACCTTCGGCGCGCGCGCCGTCTACTATCGGGTGACGCGCGGCATGCCGGCCGAGATGCCGGTGGCGGTGGTGGTGCAGCGCATGGTGGCGTCGGAGAAGTCGGGGGTGATGTTCACCGCCGATCCCGCTACGGGCGAGGCGTCGCACGTCGTCGTCGAGGCCGCGTGGGGGCTCGGCGAGGTGGTGGTCGGCGGACAGGTCACGCCCGATCGCTACATCGTGGACAAGTACGGGTCCGGCGTGGTACAGCGCGAGATCGCGACCAAGGAGTTCCTGCTCGAGTCGCTGCCCGCCGGAGGGACGCGACGCGTCGAGCTGGCGAACGATCCCCGCGCGACGCAGGCGGTGCTCACCGACATGGAGCTGGCCACGCTGTCCGCCCTCGCGCTCGCGAGCGAGTTGCACTACGCCGCGCCGCAGGACATGGAATTCGCCGTCGCCGACGGCCTGATCTACATCACGCAGACGCGTCCGATCACGACGCTGCCGCGTGCGAAGTCCGCGACGACCGCCGCACCAACGGCTGCGGCCGCGCCGAGCGTGAAACACGGGGCGCCCGAACCGGTGCGCGAGCCGCTGCTGCGCGGGCTCGGCGCCAGCCCGGGCACGGCGACCGGCCGCGTGCGCGTGCTGCGGTCGGTGGACGTGTCGTCACAGCTGCAGCCAGGCGAGATCCTCGTCGCGGCCATGACCTCGCCCGACTGGGTGCCGCTGATGCGCCGCGCCGCGGCCATCGTCACCGACGCCGGCGGCATGACCTCGCACGCGGCCATCGTGTCGCGCGAGCTGGGCATCCCCTGCGTCGTCGGCACGCGTACGGGCACGAAGACGCTGCACGACGGTGTGCAGGTGACGGTGAATGGACGCGACGGCACTGTGCTCGCCGGCGCTGTCCCCGTGGCGGCGCCGATCGCCCGTCCCACGACGGCGGCGGCGCGCAGTGCCTCGCCGGTGACCGCGACGCGCATCTACGTCAATCTCGCCGAGCCCGATCGCGCCGAGGAGATCGCGGCGCAGGACGTGGACGGCGTGGGACTCCTGCGCGCCGAGTTCATGATGTTGTCGGCCCTCGAGGGGGCGCATCCGCGCGAGCTGCTGGCGCGCGGCGAGGGCGACGCCTTCGTACGTCGCATGACCGACGGATTGCGCACCTTCGCCGCCGCCTTTGCGCCGCGTCCGGTGATCTACCGCGCGATGGACTTCCGCACCAACGAGTTCCGCGGTCTCGCCGGCGGGGAGAAGCACGAGCCAGAGGAAGCGAACCCGATGATCGGCTATCGCGGCTGCTTCCGCTACACCCGCGAGCCTGACCTGTTTGCCCTCGAGCTGCGCGCGATCGCCGACGTGCGGCGCGAGCTGCCGAACCTGCACCTGATGCTGCCCTTCGTCCGCACCGGCTGGGAGATGCAGGCCTGCCGCGCGCTGATCGACAAGAGCCCGATCGCCGACGCGCGGGGACTTCAGCTGTGGGTGATGGCGGAGGTGCCCTCGGTGGTCGCCTGGCTTGGCGAGTACGTGCGCATGGGCGTGACCGGCGTGTCCATCGGCTCGAACGATCTCACGCAGCTGATGCTGGGCGTGGATCGGGACAGCGCGCAGCTCGCGCCGCACTACGACGAGCGCGACCGCGCCGTGATGCACGCCATCCATGCGATCATCGCGCGCGCCCACCGGTTCGGGGTCACGGCGTCGATCTGCGGGCAGGCACCGTCGGTATACCCGGAGGTCGTCGCGCAGCTCGTGCGCTGGGGGATCGACTCGATCTCGGTCAACCCGGACGCGATCGAGCGCACGCGGCGCTACACCGCGATGGCCGAGCAGCGCGTGCTGCTCGACGCCGCGCATCGCCGGAGCGAACAGCCCCGGCATAACCACAGGAGGACGACATGAAGAGCGACTCGACCATCCAGAAGGACGTCATCGACGAGGTACGCTGGGATCCGCGCATCCTGAGCCGCGAGATCGGCGTTGCCGCCAAGGAGGGCGTGGTGACGCTCACCGGCACGGTGGCGAGCTACGCTGAGAAATGGGCGGCCGAGCGGGCCGCCGAACGTGTGGTCGGCGTGAAGGCGGTCGCGAGCGAGCTCGAGGTCGTGTTGCCCGCGCAGCACACGAAGACCGACAGCACCCTCGCCCATCGCATCGTCGAAGCGTTCAAGTGGGACATCCAGGTGCCCGACGACAAGATCAAGGTGCTCGTGCGCGACGGCTGGGTGCAGCTCGACGGCCAGTTCGAGTGGCAGTACCAGAAGGACGCCGCGGCTCGCGCGGTTCGCAACATCACCGGCGTGCGTGGGCTGACGAACTCCATCACGCTCGCACCGCCCACCGTCTCCGCGTACGACGTGGGCAAGAAGATCAAGGCGGCGCTGCACCGGCAGGCGGAAGCGGAGGCGGATCGCATCTCCGTGACGGCGAGCGAGCACGTCGTGACGCTCCAGGGCACCGTGCCCACCTTCGCTGATCGCCGCGCGATCGAGTGGGCGGCATGGTCGGCGCCTGGGGTGCGCGAAGTGCACGACGAGCTCCGTGTCGGCACCTGAACGATTGTCGCCGGACGTGAGCAGCCGTGGCGTGGCGCCCGCCTCGCCACGGCTGCCGTCGTTTGCGGCGTGCAGCGGCTGACAGACGATACGAGCGACGTCGGCGCTCCGGGCCATCGCGGAAGATTCCCGACCACGACGCGGGCTTTCTCCGATGCTGCAGCTGCGCCGGTCGGCGCATCGTAAACATGGAAATCCATGAGGGAGGAACCATGCGGCCGATCACTGCACTGCTGTCGCTCGTCCTGCTCGCCGGCTGTCGATCCGCCCCGCCATCGGTGCGTCTCCAGGGGGAACCGGTCGCCATCGCCTGGCTCGCCGGCGATTGGGCGGGCGAATACTGGGGCGCCGCGACAGGACGCTCCGGCAGCATTTCGTTCTACCTGCCCTCGGGCTCCGACAGCCTGTACGGCGACGTCACCATGCTCACATCCGCCGGCCGGCCGATGACGTCGGTCGATCCACTCGAGCGCCATCGCCTGCACGTGCGGTCGGCGCAGTCGCTGCGCATCGACTTCGTGTCGGTGGGTGGGGGCACCGTCACCGGCACCCTCGAGCCATACGTCAATCCGGACTGCGACTGCATCGTCACGACCACGTTCACTGGTCGCATCGCCGGCGACACGATCGACGGTGTCTTCGTCACGCGCGCGCCCAGCGGAGTGCTCCTGGAAGGCGCGTGGCAGGTGACGCGTCGGAGGACGACACGGCCATGAAGCGCACGCTGATCGGACTCGTGTTCGTGCTGCACGGGCTCGCCCACTCCGGACTCGGTATGTGGGCCGTGCCGCGCGGACCCGACTGGT
>DASSIC010000630.1:0-10171 GCA_035692325.1 Gemmatimonadaceae bacterium
CGGCGTTCTGGAGGGCGATCTGGAGCGCGCCGAGGGTCTCGCTCATGGCGCGGCTGTCGTTCACCGAAGGGTAGTAGCGCCCTTCGATCTGTGTCAGACGCCAGGTATTGAAGTAGCCGAGGCCGATGCTGAGCGCGAGAATCAGCGCCATCGCGATCGTCGCACCGATGGGCAGGAGCCGAACGCGCTGGCCGAACGGTCGCCCGGCGAGAAAGCTGGACCAGCGGCGGACTGCGAGTGCAACGATCGACATTGTCGGATGCGCTCACCTCGCGTCGTCGCGAGGGACATGAGGAGGGACGGGGGGCACGGCGCACACGGCTGGATAGCACCGCCCGAGCACGCTTGAGTCGCGCCATCAATATGACTCAGGGGGCCAGAATAGGTCACAAGGCCCGCAGGCGCTTCTGCGCTGGTTTCGAGGTGTCAACATTTTCGGCGGCCGACGCTGCGGATCGACCAGCTGGAAGCAGGGAACTCACGCCGGACGGGGTCGGTGTCGCGCCATTCCTCAGCCCGGGTTATCTTCCTCAGCTGCGCCGGACCGATGG
Source organism: Gemmatimonadaceae bacterium (assembly GCA_035692325.1). Lineage (GTDB taxonomy): Bacteria > Gemmatimonadota > Gemmatimonadetes > Gemmatimonadales > Gemmatimonadaceae > AG11. The sequence continues at coordinate 552 of DASSIC010000630.1, forward strand.
GAGTGGCGTTCAGCTTCGCTGCGAGCTCGCGCAGACGAATCGCGCCCCTGTAGCTCAGGTGGATAGAGCAGCGGTTTCCTAAACCGTTGGCCGGGTGTTCGAGTCACCCCAGGGGCATGCCGGTGTGCCGGCGATTCCAATAACTTGTAAACTCATGACTTCTCCTGACACCGGGTCTCCGACCCTCGCACGCCAGCCGAAGGCCGAGAGCTTTCTCGACTGGTTCCACGTCAACTCCAAGCTCGTGACGGTAGGCGCGGTGATCGTGCTGGCGGCCGCCGCGGGGGCCTGGTACTACCAGACGGCCAAGACCCAGAAGCTGCAAAACGCCGACAAGCAGCTGCTGCTCGCCAAGCAGTCGCTCGCGCCGGGGAACGCGAATCTGCCCCTCGCCGAGTCGGATCTGAAGAAGGTGGCCGACCGGTACGCCGGCACGCCGGCCGGTACGGAGGCGGGCATGCTGCTCGCGCAGCTGAAGCTCGAGAAGGGGGACAATCAGGGGGCTGTCACTTACCTCCAGGAGCTGACCGGCAAGCTGTCGACGGGACCGAACGCGGCGGCGGTTCGGGCACTCCTGGGCGACGCTTATGCGCAGCTCGACAAGGCTGCCGAAGCGGCAGCGGAGTACGAGAAGGCCGCTGGCCTCACCGAGATGCCGAACGAGAAGGCCTTCCTGATGTCGAAGGCTGGGCACGCCTACATGGCCGCCGGAAAGCACCAGGAGGCGCGTCGCGTATGGGAGGGCCTCGCGGCGAACCAGGACAGTCCGGCGCTGGCGGCCGAGGCGAAGGTGCGGCTGGGTGAGTTGGTGGCGGGCGCGGCCCGGAGCTGATCGGGCGAGGTTCGACGGAACCACGCTGGCTCGAATCTGACGGGCTGAATTCAGAAAGCGGGCGGCCCATGGCCGTCCGCTTTTTCGTTCGATCGCTGACTGGAATGAAGAGCGCGCTACCCGAGACCGCGAGGTGCTGGTGTTTCGCTCCACGGCACTGGGCTCCGGACTGCAACGCCGCCCGTCGCGTGCGGCTCAGGACGACGGTAGGGGCCGACACAATTGCAGCAGTGCTCGGCAGCGTTCGGTGTAATAGATACGTATAAGATGTATTATGTAAACTAACGAACGTGGAGAAATGTGGAGAACTCGACTTCTCCACAGGTACTGTGCGAACTCAAGTGGCAGCTACAGAAGGAGTTCGCCTTCCCCACCTCATCCATTGGGAGATGAGGGGGCGACCGTCTGGTCCGAGAACGCCACGCTGAAGCGCCACATTGACCTCATCTCCGGTACTGTCGCATTCGCTGGCGCCTTCCAACCGGCGGAGAGTCCGGATGTCGCGCTCCCAAACCGGCTAGAACTCTCCGAACCGGCCCTCGAACACCAGCCGCGCCTCGCCGGAAAGCGAAGGCAGCCACCCGCCATTCACGCTCTCCAGGCGGACGCGCAGAACGCGACCGGAACGTGTCTCGAGTCCGACCTCGTCGCCCGACTCGCGGCTCTCCCGGAGGAGCACGGCGCTGGCGACCGCGCCGGTGCCGCAGGCCAGCGTCTCCCCCTCCACCCCTCGCTCGAAGGTGCGGATCCGCCAACCGCTCCCGTCGGCCTTCGGCGACACGAAGTTCACGTTGGCCCCATGCGGAAGCGAGGCGTCGTGCCGCAGGGGCCGGCCCCGGCCGACTACGTTCACCGTGGCGACGTCCTCCACCCGCACGACCAGATGAGGCACCCCGGCGAGCGCGAACCCGATCCACCTCTCTCCCGCCTCGAGCCGAAATGGCAGGCTGGGGCGAATGTCGGTGACCGGCTGCAGGTCCACTTCCGGGGCTCCCTCGAGCACGCGAGCGCCGAGTATTCCGGCGTCCGTCTCGACCTGGAATCGGGGCTCGTGGACGATCCCCAGCTCGGTGGCCAGCCGCGCCGAGCAGAGCGATGCGTTCCCACACAGGTCGGCACGTGAGCCATCGCTGTTGAGGTACGTCATCCGATAGTCCGCCGCCTGCGAGGGCTCGAGGAAGACGACTCCATCCGCCCCGATCCCCGTCGCACGCGCGCAGAGCGCCTGCACGACCTTCGGCTCGGCCAAGGAACCAGGCGGCTCACGCGTGGCATCCACCACGACGAAGTCGTTGCCAGACCCGCTCATCTTGTAGAAGGTGCGGCCGCTCGGGAGCATGCGCCTCCTGAAGTGGAAAGACGTCCCGGATGACTGGTGTTGGGGGGCGTCTAGATGGTGCCGCGCAGCGCCCACCAACGCAGACGCCAGACCATCCAGACCGCCTCGCGGACGATGGATCTGGACATCTTGCTCGTCCCCTCCGTCCGATCGACGAACACGATCGGGATCTCCGCAATCCGGAAGTTGCGCTTCCAGGCACGATAGCTCATCTCGATCTGGAATGCGTAGCCGTTGGAGCGGACTCGCGTCAGGTCGATCGCCTCGAGCACCGACCTGCGAAAGCACTTGAACCCCCCCGTTGCATCCCACACGGGCAGACCAGTTACCGCCCTGGCGTAGATGTTCGCGCAGTAGCTGAGGATGAGGCGCGCGATGGGCCAGTTCACGACGGTCACCCGCCCTTGCTGATACCGCGACCCCAGCACGAGATCCGCTCCCTCGATCGCGCTCAGAAACTGCGGGAGGTGGATGGGATCGTGCGAGAAGTCGGCGTCCATCTCGAGGATGTAGTCGTACCCCCGCTCCAGCGCCCAGCGAAATCCGGCGATGTACGCGGTGCCCAGGCCGAGCTTTCGGCCTCGATGCAGTACGTGCACGCGCTCGTTGACCGCCACGATCTCGTCGACGAGCGCCCCGGTGCCGTCGGGAGATCCGTCGTCGACGACCAGCACCTCGATGCGCGCGTCCTGGGCGAGCACGCTGTCGAGGAGTCGGCGGATGTTCTCGCGCTCGTTGTAGGTGGGGACGATGACGAGGGCGCGCTCAGACAAGTCGCGGCCTCCGACGATCGGTCACCAACCCGACGGCGAGCCCCACGACGGCGAGCAGCAGCGCGGCCAGCGTCACCGCCTTCCCCGTCGACACGGCCGCGTCGTGGAAGGCGAGCTCCACGCTCCGCGCGCCGGCCGGCAGGGGTACACCAATGAGATTGAAGTCGGCACGATAGACAGGCGCGGAGCGGCCATCGACCGCCGCGGTCCACCCCGGAAAGTAGTTCTCGGACACCACCAGGGCGGCACCGGCTGGCGCCGGCGCGCTGAGCGCGATGCTCGCGTGGCCGGGACCGTAGGCGGTGGTCATGGTGGTCAATGGCAGACGCTCGGGCAGCTTCGTCACCGGTGGAGGCTGCATCGCCGCGCCTGTGTCGAACACGGCGATGCGGAGAGGATCGAAACGGGGGTCGAGCACGGCGGCCTGCGCGTCCTGATCCGGCGCCTTCGTCGCTGCGGGCGCCACCCAGGCAAACGGGTTGTCGCCGGGCAGCCTGTAAAGGTAGACGGTGGATCCGGCGGAGTTCCTGACCGGTCCGATGAGGAGCTTCACCGAGCTGTCGCCGACGGGTCGGTTCGTATACAGGTACCGTGCGTTCTCGTGACGCCAGAACATCGGCGTGCCGATGGCCGATGCGCCCGACTGCAGCCGGCTCTCCTCGAGCAGCTGGTAACGAGCGAGCTGGTTGCCGTGATAGCCGGTGAGCGAACGAATCCCGTGCACCATGAGACCGGTGCCGCTGCCCTGGCCGTCAGTTCCGAAGTACGGATCGGGGCGAGCCAGCCCGGAGTCGCTGGTGGCCGAGACGAGCACTCGGCCCGGCTGGCTCTCCTTCTTCAGCAGTTCGATGGCCGGATCACTCGCGTAGAGCTGGGCCGCGGGCGGTGAGAAGAGCCAATACTCCCGCGCGATGGACCACAAGTCGGCGCCGACGATGACGGTGAGCGCGATGCCGAACACTCGCGGCGTGATTGCGCCGCGCAGGTACCCGAGAAGAGCTCCCGCCGCGAGGGCAACGAAGAGGAAGCTGCGCCATCCACCGAGCACGACGTCGCTGGCATTGGCGGAGGTGAGCTGCTCGGCGATCTGCGGCGCGACGGACGGATCGTACCCCTGCTGCATCGCGATGCGCGCGCCCAGCACCTGCGCCGGGCCCCGCGCGAGACTGGTGAGCACCCCGCCGGTGGCCAGGAGCGCAATGATGAGCCCAGCGGCCAGCCAACCGAAGGCGTAGCGACGCGAGACCCGCCGCGCGAGAATGCGCTCGGTCCCCAGTGCGGCCAGCACACAGACCGAGAACGCGAACACGTAGATGATCGTGCTCGGCGCACGGAAGAACTTCGTCCCGGGCACGAGCTCGTAAATGAGCAGGAAGAATGGGGTGTTGCCGCCGAGCATCCAGAGGAACGAGACGATCCCGGTCCCGATCCAGAACCGCCGGAAGGCGCGACGTGCATCTCCGCCGAATGCCGCTCCGGCGAGAATCAACACTGTGCCGCCGAGATACTCGCTGTGCAGATGGATGCCGTTCGGGCCCCAGTATTTTTCCAGGATGCCGGTGAACTGCGGCAGGTAGACGTTGAACAGCTCGACGATGGGAAACGAATAGCTCGTGGCGTAGCCGTAGTCGCGTCCGACGCGCATCGACCACGCCACATACTCGCGCACCGGCGCATACTGGACGGCGCCCATCGCCATGCCGAGGACGACGGCGCCAAGCGCGAAGGCGAGGCGACGGACGGCCGTGCGTCGATCGAGCTTGACCCCCACCGCGTCGGTCCCCAACGCGAGAAACAGCGCGAACGCGCCGGCCGTCAGCAGCAGGTACTGCAGCAGCTGAGGGTGAGGGCTCAGCACCGCCAGCCCGATCGTGATGGCGAATGCGCCCCACGCCCAGTGCCGACCATCCCGAATGCCGCGCACCAACAGCCAGAGCGCCAGCGGCAGCAGCGCGGAGACGAAGAGCTTTCCGTCGTGCCCGGGCGACGCATACGACGCGATGGGTCCCGAGAGCATGTACGCCATGCCGCCAACGAGCGCCGGATAGAACCCGAGTCCCCACGCGCGCAGGAACCCGTAGGTGAACAGGGCGGCGGCGAAGAGGTGCAGGATGAAACCCCACGACATCGCGAGGTCCGTCGGCATCAGCATGCGCAGCAGCGCCGTCGGATAGAAGATGTCACCGTGCATGGCGGCGACGTACGGCATGCCGCCGAAGAGGTACGGATTCCATTGGGGAATCCCCTGCCCTGCACGCAGCGCCTGGGCGGCGAAGTCGCGGAACGCGAAGCCGGCGATGTACTGGTCGCTGCGCGGATTGACGAGGAACTGACCGGACAGCACCGGATAGGCGAGCGCCAGCGTCGCGATCGCGTACACCAGCGCGGCCCATCCCATTGCGAAGCGCGGCGCCGAGTCGGTGGGCGCCGCGGAACTGCTGTCAGGTCGGGACATCCGATGGGTCGGTAGTCGGAGGGCGCCGCCGCACCGCGGCCTGCGCCCAGAACAGGAAACCAGGGACGACTTCGAGCAGCGTGAGCCACACGCGAGACGCCAGTGCCACGAGCGCGGCCTCGGGCCGCGTCGCCAGTCCCGCGTAGGCCAGAACGGTCACCATGGCCCCCTCCCGCGCTCCGATGCCGGCGGGGGCGAAGAGCGCAAGATAACCGACGAGGTACGAGATGGTGTAAGCTGCCAGATACGCCGGGTAGCCGCCAGCGGTTGCGCCAAGCAGTCCCGTCATGAACAGACGGAACGCCAACCCGTAGATGAGCCAGGCGAGCACGTTGCCGATCAGCGCGTAGATCACCGCGCGCACCGGCAGCCGCGCCGTCACGGGCCGCCCCGACAGGCGACCGACGAACGGCGCCAGCCGCGGCAGCACGGCAGGCGCCGACAAGAGCGCCGCCGCCGCGAGTGCCACGAAGACCACCGCCATCGTCCCATGCCCGTTCGATGATCGCTCGAGCAGGGCGCGGCCCCCGATCAGGGCGACGACGAAGCCGGCGACGACGTTCACGAGCGTGCCGAGAATCGCCGAGCCGGACGCGGCAATGGGCGAGATGCCGACGTCGCGGGCCATCGCTCCCATGGCGCCGATCTGCCAGATCTTGCCCGGCAGATATCGCCCGAGGTTGGAGACACTCCAGATGCGCGCCGCAGTCCAGAACGGCAAGCGCGACTCCCAACATCCGAGCACGCTGCGCCAGGTCTGGATCAGGACCGAGTGCGCGAGGAGAAACACCGCGCCCGACAGGGCGATCGTCGCCCACGACGGTGAGACCGCGAGCGGATGCGCGCGCAGCTCGCGCAGGTCGCGCAGCAGCACGCGTCCCACGAGGACGACGACGACGACGGCGAGCACCCAGCCGGCGGCACGGAAGTACGGTCTAGATGCTCGTGCGGCCAAGCGCGGAGCGGTAGATGTCGAGGTAGCGACGCGCGGCGACGGAGGGGGCGAAATGGGAAAGCGCGCGCTCGCGGCCCGCCTTGCCAAAGGAGGCGCCGCCATCAGGCAGTGCGGCCAGCGTGGCGATGGCGCCGGCGAGCGCCGCTGGATCGCGCTGTTCGACGAGCAATCCCGTCACGCCATGCTCCACTACGTCGATGAGCCCACCGGATGCGAGCGCCACGACCGGAGTCTCGCACAGCTGCGCCTCCACCGCCACCAGTCCGAGCCCTTCGTCGACGGACGAGACGACGAGCGCCCTGGCGCGGCGATAGAAGGCGGGCAGCGCGTCGCCCGGCTGCGCGCCGTGCCACGTCACGCGGCGCGCCACGCCGAGCTCCGTGGAGAGCGCTTCGAGCGCGGCACGCTCGTCACCGTCCCCGACGACGTCGAGTGCGACGGCGTCCGGCAGGATCGCGAGCGCGCGCAGCAGAAGGTCCACACCCTTCTGCCGCGTCAGGCGACCGACGAAGAGCAGACGATCGGTGCGAACACCGGGGGCGGGTGGAGTGAAGATGCCCGTCTCCACCGGCATGGGCGCGACCTTCGGCATGATGCCCGACATCTCCTGCGCCTCGGCGGCGAGCCAGCGCGACACGGCCGTGACCGCGGCCGACCGCCGGAGCACACGTCGAAACAGGGGGCGCGACACGGGATACGCGCGCGCCATGCGCACGTCGGTGCCATGAAACGTGGTCACCATGGGCACGTGCGTGATCGCGCCCGCCCAACCACCGACGACGCCGTTGGGGAACCACCAGTGCGCATGCAGCACGTCGGGACGGAAGGCGCGCACGGCTCGCAGCGTCGCCACCAGCTCGGCGCCGAGCAGGCCGGCGAGCGCAATGCGTGCGCCCCACGATTGGCGCACCTGCGCGGCCATGTTTCCGGTGTAGGCCAGCGTCTCGAGACGGCGCGGCGCGTAGCGGAACCGTTCGACGCCCACGACGCCCATCTCGTCGCGAGACGAGGTGTCGCTCGCGGATGGAGCGACGACACGCACGGCGACCCCCTCGTTGCCAAGCGCCGTGGCGAGCCGTAGGACGAACGAGCCGGCGACGTCCCCCGGATAGCGGGGGAAGGAGTGCGTGAGGAAGAGGACGCGCATCGCTACGCGTCGGACGAACGCTGCGCGCGAACCTCGTCGAGTTGCCGGCGCAGCTCGCGCAGCTCCGCGCGCTGACCCGCGATCTGTTCCCCGAGCAGCCCGGTGGCGAAGAGAATGCTGCCGAGGATGAGGCAGGTCTGCACGAGCGTCCAGACCCAGCGATACCCCACGTTGTCGAGCGCCAGCGCCAGGAGCGCGACGAGCCCCGCGACGAAGCCGAGCGCGAAGAGGCCGGCGCCCAGCATGCCGAACAGGAGCAGCGGCTTCTTGCCGAACTTGAGCTCGAACCAGACCGACAGCATGTCGAGCACGCCGATCGGAATGCGCGACAGGCCGAACTTGGAGCGGCCGGCGTGGCGCGGGTAGAGCGGCACCGGAATCTCCGTCACCGTGAACCCCTGCGCGGCGGCGATGACGATCATGTACCGATGCCAGTCGGGGCGCACGGGGAGCGCGTCCATGATCTCGCGCCGGTAGGCCTTCACGGAGTTGAGATCCTTCACCGGCACGTGGAAGAGCGTCCGGCTCAAGCCGTTGTAGATGCCCGACACGAACGCCTTCTCGTACTTCCCTTCCTTGAATCCGGTGACCATGTCCGCGCTGTCGTCGAGAATGGGCGCGACGAGCCGCGGAATGTCCTCGGGCATGAACTGGAGATCGGCTGGATAGAACACCAGCACCTTGCCGCTCGAGTTCAGGTAGCCGGTGCGGAGGGCGTCGGCGATCCCGCGTTTGGAGCGATGGCGGACGATGCGCAGGAAGGGATATTCGCGCGCGAGTTGCTGCAGCACGGCCCAGCTGTCGTCGACCGAGCCGTCGTCCACGACGACGACCTCGAAGCGCACCGCCGGCCACGTCGCGAAGGCGGCGGCGGCGAGCTGCATGAACAGCGGCAGGTTCTCCGCCTCGTCCTTCGCGGGAACGAGCACCGACACGTCGACGTCGGATGCGCGCCGCGCGACCAGCGGCGCCGACGTGCGTGGCTGCTCGTCGATCTTCATACCCGCTTGCGCATCCGGGCCGACAGCACGCCGAGCTGGTCGCGATACTTCGCGACGGTGCGGCGGGCGATCTGCACGCCCGTCTCCTTCAGGATGTTGACGATCGCCTGATCGGTGAGCGGATGCTTGGGATTCTCGTCGGCGACGAGCTTCTGGATCTGCGCCTTGATGCCGCGCGCGGAAACATCCTCGCCGGCGGTCGTCGACAGCCCCGACGAGAAGAAGAACTTGAGGGGCAGCACGCCGCGCGGGGTCTGGACGAACTTCTCGTTCGTCACGCGGCTCACCGTGCTCTCGTGCATGCTGATCACCTCGGCCACCTCGCGGAGCGTGAGGGGCTTGAGGAACTGCACGCCCTTCTCGAAGAACTCGCGCTGCCGTTCGACGATGTAGTTCATGACCTTCAGCATCGTCTGCCGCCGCTGCTCGATCGCCTGGATCATCCAGTTGGCCGAGTTGAGCTTGTTCGAGATGAACTCCTTGTTCTCGCCGTCGAACTTCTTCTTGTCGCGGGCGATCTCCTGGTACGCCTTGCTCAGCTTGAGCCGCGGCAGGTTCGCGTCGTTCAGGAAGACGTGGTACTTGCCATCGATCTTGTCGACGATCAGGTCGGGGATGATGTAGTTGTCGCTCGCGTCGCTGTAGACGAGGCCGGGCTTGGGGTCGAGCTTCGCGATCTCGTCGGCGGCCTTCTGCACGTCGGCGGGGCTGATGCCGAACCGCTTGGAGATCTCGCTCCAGCGATGGGCGATCAGCTCGTCGAAGCAGTCGCGGACGAGACGGAAGGGCACCGAGTGCTCGAGGCCCGCTTCGCGGAGCTGGAGCATGAGGCACTCGCGCAGGTCACGCGCGCCCACGCCGGGTGGATCGAGGCTCTGGATGACCCCCAGCATCTCCTCGGCTTCGGCGGTCGTGTAGACGGGTAGGTCGGTGACCTCGCGCTCGACCTCCTCCGCCGCCTTGCGCACTTCCTCGTTCGCGCCCTCGACGATCTTCTCGAGGCCGCACGCAAGGTAGCCGTCCTCGTTGATGTTGCCGATGAACTCCTCGGCGAGGAACATCTGCCGGCCGTTGAGATCGAGCAACGTGACCTGATCGCGCAGGTGATCGGAGAGATC
>DASSIC010000631.1:0-2449 GCA_035692325.1 Gemmatimonadaceae bacterium
GACGCGCAAACGGCGTCGCGGCGAGGGCCGCGGCGCCGATGTAGCAGGTAATGGCGACGAAGTGGGCGATCGCGGTCATGTCGATCGCCTAATCTAATGCGCGGACAGGCGTTACGGGATTCCGTCGCGCCTGTCCGCCCAGTCCCGTCAGGGCATGCGCGCCGTGATGCGCACGCTCTCGCCGATCCGGATGGCCGGCTGCTCCTGCGACGTGATGCGCGCCGTGGCGCCGTAGGGCGTCACGCGCACGACCTGCCCCGTTGCGATCGCGATCTCCGGTACGGCCGGACCGACGTCGTTCTTGTTCTCCTGGCGCGGCCGGTAGATCGCGATCTCGTCGCCGATCTTCAGGCCGTCGCGCACCGTGAGATCGAACAGGGCGTAGTAGTTGAGCGACGGCAGCACCGTCTTGTCGCGGTGAATGAAGCGCACCTTCGCCGTCTGTCCCATCCCCGCAGCGACCGGAACCGGCGTCTGGTTCGCGCCGGCGCCGGCGGTGTCGATCGGGACGACGAACTGGCCCGTGTTCAGCTGCGAGTAGAGCTCGAGCACCTCGACGATGGCGGCGTCACCATCGCGCGGGGCGCGCACCACCTGGAGCAGCGCCGTCGGCACGACGACCATCCCCGAGTTCTCGACGTACTCGCCCAGCGTGTAGGCGATGAACTTCTCGCGCTCGGCCGCCACGCTGCCGGCCGGGGGCGACATCAGCACCTTGTCGTACAGCTGGAAGTTCGTCGTGGCATTCGGCTTGTTGATGCCGGGGATCTCGTAGCCGATCAGCACCGAGCCGGCGCCGCGCGGTCCCTTGTCGCCGTCGAAGTAGGGAGCGCGGAGCACGTCGCCCATCGGTACGCGGGCCGGCGGCACTTCTTCTTCCTGCGCCGAACGACGCGGACGCGACATCACGCGCGGCGCGAAGATCGTGGGACCTCCGACGCGGCGTGGCGCCTCCTCTTCCGGCGGGCGCTGCGCAACGCGGGTGGTGTCACCCGGCACGGTCGGTGTCTGCGCGACCGTCTCTGCACGTCCGGGCAGGCGGAGAGTCTCGCCGGGGTAGATCCAGTGCGGATCTTCGATCTGGTCGGTGTTCAGCCGGTAGATCTCCGGCCACAGATAGGCGTCGCCGAGGTAGGCCTGGGCCAGGTCCCACAGGGTGTCGCCACGCTTCACGGTGTGCGTCGCCGCCGAGTCGCTGCGCACGCCCTGGGCGGATACGCTGCCGGCGGTGGCGACCGTGAGGATGGCGGCGGCGCTGAGCGACCTGCCGAGTCGGGAAATCTTCACACGCACTCGAGGGCTGCTGCGCCTCGCGAAAGGCGCATGGGAAACGACGGGCGCCCCGCCGGTGGTGGCGGGGCTTGTCCGTATGACGACTGATGGCCCGAGGGGATACCGGGGCCGGCGCCGCCGCTTTCCGGCACCGGCTCCAGCCCCGGAGCGACGTCAGTGTCCGAGCTCGCGCTCCCTGGCCCTCGCGCGCTCGCGCGCGGCCCGCTCGCACGCGACTCTCGCGACCCTCACCGAGTCGGCGCCATGTCGAAACTCCGCTTCGTCGAATCGGGGGCCGAGGTGCGCCCGGGCAGTGTCACCCATTGTGCTGGAACCCGCCGCGTAGCCAGCCGACGCCGTGATGAAGTCGCGCGCCGCGGTCGCGGTGTCGCCGAGCGTAAGCGAAGCAAGCGCGTGATCGACGTAGCCGCGCGAAGGCCCACAGAACCCGGCGCGCCGCATGGCGACGATCGCCGAGTCGGCCTCGGCGAGCGCGATCCGGGGCGCGCCGACGGAGAGCGTGGCGAAGGAGAGATACCCGTACGCCATGCCGCGATAGAGCTCGCACCGGCGCGTCCACTCGGCGATCGCCGCGCCAAGCGGGAGCCGACCCGGCGCCAGCGTACACCCACGCTCCGCCCGCAGGCGAAGCTCGCGCTCGGCGGCGGTACGTTCGCCGATCGGCGTCGCTCGGGACATCATCCAAATGTTGCCGATCTCCCCGTTGGCCTGCGCGCGTGCCAGCCACCGGGTCTTCGTTGCGGAGTCCCCGTAGGAGCCCACGAGGCGCAGCGCATCGTCGTAACCGACGTTCGGAACCGGCGCCGCCAGATAGGCCCGATCGAGCGCCGGCATCCAGGCACGTACGGAGTCCGCGAGCGCCGGCGGCGAGCGCAGCTCCAGCTCATGCAGCGCACCAGCCAGGTCGATCAACGCCCGCGGATCCTCCGGGTGCTCGTCCACCAGGCGCGCCGCCCAGCGGAGCGCTTCGCCGGGCTCGCTGATGTTGTACGCGAACTCCACCATGTCGTGCAGCCGCTCGGCGTCGAGCCGCGGCGACGGCCAGAGCTGATCGAACAGGGACGCATACTTCCGCTCCGCGCTCTCGAAGAAGCGAAGGAAGTCGAATCGTCCGCGCGACATTCCATAGGAACGCGTGAACGCCCAGCCCGAGGGA
>DASSIC010000632.1:0-2727 GCA_035692325.1 Gemmatimonadaceae bacterium
GCTGCGACCGCTGATCGAGCGCACGCGTCCCTTCCTCCGCAGCGAGATCTTCAAGCACTCGCCGGAGGCCGAGCGCGCCCGTTTCTGGCGCGAGCTGCGCGAGATGGGGTACCGGGTGCACAAGTTCGAGTCGGACACGCAATACAAGGGCGAGGAGCTCCAGGAGCGCGACATGATGCGCTGGCCGCATTTCGACATCTTCTGCGTTCCTGACGCATGAGCGTTCCGTGACGGGCGGCGCTCCGGCGCACGCACCCGATTGGCTCCTCGGCGCCTGGCGGCTCGTCCATGCCGCGCCGACGATCGGCTTCATGCCCGGCACACGGATGGAGTTTCACCCCGACGGCGAGTTGCGGTACATGATTCCCCTCGATGGACGCGAGCAGGTGGTCGAGCTGCTCTATCGGGTCGACGATGGGCTGCTGCGCACTGAGAATCCGCTCGCGCCGCACGCCACGGCCACGCCCTTCCACCAGGGGCCCGGCGACACGCTGGTGCTCGACTTCGCCGACAGCCCGGCCGTCCTGGTGCGCGAGCGCGACGACGACGATGGCTGGTGAGCGCGCTCCAATGACCGTTGCGTCAGCGACTGCCGTGGCGCGGCTGGTGAAGCGGAACCACTGGGTCGTCCGGCTCACCCACTGGGTGAATGTCGTCGCCGTCGTCGTCATGGCCGGCAGCGGCATGCGCATCTTCAATGCACATCCCGCCTTCGCGCGTCCCGGCGAGCGCTTCCCGCTCAATCCGTGGGAGGGACACGCCATCCCCGCCTGGCTCACCTTCGGTCGCTGGCTCGGCGGTGCGCGGCACTGGCACTTCGCCATGATGTGGGTGCTCGTCGTCAACGGGCTGGTCTACCTTGGGTTTCTCTTCCTTCACGGCGAGTGGCGCGACATCGTGCCGCGGCGTGGCGACGCGCGCGACGCCGTGGAGATGCTCCGGTTCTACCTGTTCGCACGGCAGGACCATCCGCACCAGGGCAAGCACAACGCGCTGCAGAAGTCCGCGTACTTCGCCATGCCCGTGCTCGGCCTCGTCATCGTGCTCAGCGGTCTCGCGATCTGGAAGCCGATCACCCTGGGCTTTCTCACCGCGCTGTTCGTCAACTACAAGTGGGCGCGGTTCGTCCACTTCTCCGCCATGGTGCTGCTGCTCCTGCTCGCGGCGGTGCACGTGTTCATGGTGTTCGCCGTGGACCCGTACTCCCTGCGCGCGATGATCACCGGCTGGTACGATCGTGCTCGCTCACCGGAGGCGCGCAACGCCAGGCCGTTCTATCACCTGTTCGGCCCCGGTACCTCGCGTCGCCCACGGCCGGAGGCGCCCGGATCATGAACGTCGACCGTCGGCGCTTCCTCACGGTGTCGGCCGCCACGCTGTCTGGGGCATTGCTCACCGCCTGCAACAAGAATCCTCGCGGCGCGGACAAGCTGCTGAAGCTCGCCGAGCGCGGGAACGAGTCGCTCGAGCGGGCGCTCTTCCGTCACGATGCGATGGATCGCGTCCCTGCGTCGGCGAAGGTCTCCGGCGATGCCTTTCCGAAGTACTTCATCGCCGACACCGTGCCGATCTGGGACACCGCGGCCCGAGGCGAATGGAGGCTGGAGGTCTCGGGCGCCGTCCGACGCCCGATGTCGCTCTCGCTCGACGAGCTCACGAAGCTTCCGCGCGTCACGCAGAAGGTGGATCACTTCTGCGTCGAGGGATGGAATGCGCGCGCCACCTGGTCCGGCGTGCGCGTGAGCGACCTCGCCCGGCTCGTCGCCCCCACCGCCGACGCGCAGTACGTCGACTTCGCCGGCTTCGACGAGGGCTACCACGAGAGCTGGGACATGGAGAGTGCCATGCATCCGCTCACGCTCGTCGCCTACGGCATGGATGGTCGGATGCTGAGCCCCGCGCACGGCGCGCCCGCACGCGTGCACTCGCCCGTGAAGCTCGGCTACAAGAACGCGACGTACCTCACACGCGTCGTGTTCATGCCGGCGCGCAACGGCGGCTACTGGAGCGATCGCGGCTACGAGTGGTTCGGCGGCACCTGAGTGAGTCCGCTGCCGGAACGTTGCGGCGCGGTGGGCAGACAACTTGCTCCATTGGACGCACCTGCCGTCTCCACATGCACCCGTCGCCCATGTCCAACTCGACCACCGTCACCAACGACTCGGCCACCGGTCGCTTCGAAGCGCACACGGAACATGGCGTCGCCCACCTGAGATACGTCGCGCGTGGGGGCGTGCTCGATCTCGTGCACACCGAAGTGCCGCAAGAGGCGGAGGGGCAGGGGATCGGCGCGGCGCTGGCCAAGGCAGCCCTCGATCACGCTCGCTCCGAGGGGATGAAGGTGATCCCTTCGTGCCCATTCGTCCGCACGTACATCAAGCGTCACGCCGAGTACGCGGACCTCGTCGCGGCGCGCTGAGCGATCAGTCCTCGGCGCGGCGCGAAGGGCCGGGTGGCACCTTCGTCGCCCGCATGCACCACCGTTCGATCTCGAATGGCGACATGGTGCGCCAGTCTGGCGGATACGGCGCGAGCCGCCGCTTCTCCCCCTCCGACGACTCGAACACCAGCCAGCCGCCTCGCCGGCGATCGTGGTCGAGCACCTTCGCCATCGCCTCGGTCAGCGTGGGGCCGGCGATCTCGCGGATCGTCCACTCCAGCCCCACGGAGTCCGTGAATGTGCGCGTGGCGTCGGGATGCACCGCGACTACTGGTACTGGATGTAGA
>DASSIC010000633.1:0-5662 GCA_035692325.1 Gemmatimonadaceae bacterium
GCCGCTCCTGGAAGAAGGTCTCGAAGGCGCTGAGGTTCACCACCGAGGGATCCGCCTCGACCTGGCCGAAGTCGGGATTCACCGTCGCGTCCAGCGTGAGGTTCGACGTGATGCCGTACTTCAGGTCGGCCCCCGCCGACAGCTTCTGCGTCCGTCCCCACGGCGACTCGCCCGGCGCCGCGCTGCTGATCGGGACCGACGAGCTCTTGGCGACGGTGAAGGGCACGACCTCCAGCCGGTGGAAGGGGACGATGTCGCGGATGCCGGCGAGCACGCCGAGTTGCGACGAGATCCCACTCTGCGACGGGCGATAGAGCGGCCAGCTCGTGCGCTCCTTGTACCGCTCGATGTCGCGCCAGACGGCGAAGCCGAATTCGTGCTCCCGTTTGTTGGCGTAACGAAGCTGGGAGAATGGGATCCGGTACTCGGCGGTCCACCCGAGCGAGTCGATCTGCGTGCCGACATCCCACACGCCGTCCCAGGTGTCGTCCTCTTCGCGATCGTTGTACATCGCGTAGTCGCGCTTGACGCCGACAGGATTCACGGCGAACTCGAAGCCGGACTGGCGGTCGTGGTAGGCGTCGATCATCAGCTTGAGCTGGTCGGACGGACCGCGGACGTCGCGCCTCGTGAGCGCGGTCATGATGCTGTCGGGGTGCGGATCGAAGGCGCGAACGAAGACGTAGAGATTCCGGTCGTCGTACGCGGCGCGAAACTCGGTCCGATATCGCGGCGCCTTCCCCTCGGCCGGCTGGAACTCGAGGAACTCGGAGGTCGGCGGAGCGCTGCGCCACACGGCGTCATCGTCCCTGCCATCGATCGTGGGGGCGCGTTCGGCGCGGATCGCCACGGCTGGGGCGACGCGAACCGAGTCGCGCCGGGGCTGTTGGCTCGCGAGCGGCGCCGCGGCGGCGGTGCACGTCAGAAGGGCCGCGCGGAGGGTGCGGGAGGGGCGCATCGATGCCTGCACGAATGGGTGGGAGCCGACTCGATGACACTGAGACAGCGCGACCGGCCCCGAAGTTGGTCTGCTGAAAAATCAACTATGCCGAATTTTCAGCACTGGAGGCCGTTCGTCAAGGCCTGGATCCAGGAGATCGCTCCCAGCGCTACTCGGCGGTACCGGGAGCGCTCAGCATCGCCCTGACCCTCTCGCACAGCTCCGTGCGATCCACCGGCTTGGTCAGAAATCCGTCGGCGCCGGCACCCATCCCGTGCGCGCGCGAGTTGCTGTCGTAGAGCGAGGAGAGCATCAGCACGCGGACCTGTCGCGTAGCGTTCATCTCCTTGATCCTCGCCGCGACGACGTAGCCATTGATGCCCGGCATCATCACGTCGAGGAGCACCAGATCCGGTGCATCGCGCGAAATCATGACGAGCGCCTCCTCGCCGTTGGTGGCGAAAGAGAGCACGTAGCCCTCCGGCTCGAGCATGATCTCGAGCAGTGTGCGGTTCGTGCGCTCGTCGTCCACGATCAGCACGTGCGCCGGCGTCCGGGCCTGACCGGGCCGCACGCTCATGCGGGAGCCAGTTGCGCCGAGACGGCGGCGAGAAATTCCTTGTAGTTCATCGGCTTCGCAATGTAGCCGTCACAACCGGCGGCGCGGATTCGCTCCTCATCGCCTTTCATCGCAAGGGCCGTCAGCGCGATCACCGGAATGCCGCGCGTCGCGTCGTCGCGCTTGAGCTGCGCCGTCGCCTCCAGTCCGTCCATTCCCGGCAGCTGGATGTCCATCAGGATCAGGTCGGGCATCTGCGACTTCGCCAGCGCGAGCCCCGCTTCGGCGTCAGTCGCCGTCATCACCTCGTGCGACGCGGACTCCAGAAGAAACACGGCGAACGTCAGGTTCGCGGCGTTGTCCTCGATCACCAGGACGCGGGCCATGTCAGGCTACCAGTCGGCGTCCGGACACGGCGCGTCGGACTTCCGTTGCGAAGGCCTCTCGATCGAACTCGCGCTTCTCCACGATGCCGGCGACGTATCCGTTCAGCTGCGCGCGATCTTCCACCGTGAGGCGCTTCGCGGTGACGACGAGCACCGGAATGCGCGCCGTTTCCGGTCGCTGCAGCAGCGCACCCACGACGTCGAAGCCATTGACCTCCGGCATCATGAGGTCCAGCACGACGAGGTCGGGCAGCTCACGCTGCGCGATCTCGATCGCCTCACTGCCACCACACGCACGCAGCACCTCGCTCGCCAACCCCAGCACGCCGAGTGCCATCAGCTCCACACCGCTTGGATCATCGTCGACCACCAGGACGCGAAGGGACCGGCCCGCCGCGCGAGGGAACAGTTCCAGGTTGACGAGGGCCTCGTACAAATCCTGTCGCGCGACCGGCTTCTGGATGACCGCCGCGGCGCCGAGCGCGAACCCGTTGGCGCGGTCGGCCTGGATCGAGACGATGACGACCGGCACCGCGCTGATCGCCGGCAGCTTCTTGAGGCGGTCCAGGAACTCCCACCCGTCCATGCCGGGGAGCAGGATGTCCAGCGTGATCAACGACAGCGGCTGCTGCATCGCCATGATGAGCGCGATCTCGGCTGACGCCGCGTGCAGCACGTCGAATCCTTCCGCCTCGAGCTGCAAGCGAATGAGCTCGGCGGACTTGTAGTCGTCCTCGACCACCAGCGCGGTGGGCTTCGCGATTACCGGCTCCATGGCGGCGACGGGCGTCCCGCGGGGCGGCGTCGCCGAGATGGAAGTCGGCGGTCGGAGCGGCAGCCATATGGTGAAGCGCGAGCCTTCGCCCACGCCGCTTTCCACCGCGACGGCGCCGCCGTGCAGCTCGGCGAGCAGCTTCACCAGCGCGAGGCCGAGTCCTGTCCCCTCGAAGCGTCGTGCCAGGCCACTGTCGATCTGGCTGAACGGCTTGAACAGCCGCTCCATGCCCTCGGGCGAGATGCCGATGCCCGTGTCCGTGGCGCTGATCTCGATGAAGTGGGCGAAGTCGTTCTCCTCCGTGAGCGGAAAGCTGCGTCCCGCCCATGCGCCGGACAGCTGCGCGACCTGGGCGCGTGGCACACGTTGCGCGCGCAGAGTGACCTTGCCGCCCTCACCAGTGAACTTCACGGCGTTGGAGAGGATGTTGTAGACCATCTGCTTCAGCTTGCGCCCGTCGGCATGGATCACGCCCATTCCAGCGTCGACGTGCATCTCCACCTGAACGTGCCGCGCCGCCGCCTTCTCCCGCATGATCGAGAGGCTGTTCGCGAATACCCCCGTGATCTCGATCGATTCCAGGTCGAGGAGCATCTTGCCGGCTTCCACCTTGGACAGATCGAGAATGTCGTTGATGAGCGAGAGCAGGTGCTTGCCGCTGCCGAAGATGTCACCGATGAAGCCACGCTGCTGCTCCGTCAGGCTTCCTACCATGCCGTCCTTGAGCACTTCCGAGAAGCCGATGATGGCGTTCAGTGGAGTGCGCAGCTCATGTGACATGTTGGCGAGAAATTCCGACTTCATCCGGCTCGCCGCCTCGAGCTCGACGTTCTTCAGCTGCAGCGAGGCCTCGATCCGCTTGAGCTCCGTCATGTCGCGCGCCGAGGCGAAGACGCCCTGGAGGCGCCGATCGCGGTCATGAAAGGTCGTCGCATTGTACGAGACGACGGTGAGTGCGCCGTCCCGCGCGCGCGCCGTGAGCTCGTAGTTGGTGACCTTGCCTTCGCTGAGCACGCGGTTGATTGCCGTCTCGGCGCGGCTCGGATCCGTGAAGTAGCCCTTGAAGGGCGCGCCGATCAGCTCATCGCGCGTGCTCCCCGTGAGCGCCTCCATCTGCTTGTTCACGTCGGTGATGATCCCCCGCGGGTCGGTGGTCATCAGGGCGTCGATGTTCGACTCCAGCAGCGAGCGCGTGTAGAAGTGCTGGTCGCGCAGCCGCTGGTCGAGCTTCATGCGCTCCTCCTCGATCTGCTTGCGCGCCGTGTTGTCGGTGCCGATGAGGAGATAGCCGATGATGGCGTCCTGCGGATCGCGGAGGGCCGTCACCGACACCACGGCGGGAAAGCGCGAACCGTCCTTCCGGAAGTAGGTGAGCTCGTAGATGTCCTCGATGCCACGCGACGCCTTGAAGACCAGGGCTTCGAAGCCCGGGGTGATGTGCGCACCGAGCTCGGCACTCAGGGCGCTCGCGCGGGCGATCACTTCCTGCGGATCGGAGATGTCGGCGGGGGTGATCTTGTCCACGACCTCCGACGCCGTGTAGCCGAGCATGCGCTCGGCGCCGACGTTGAAGATCTGGATGACGCCTTTCGCGTCGGTGGCGATGCTCGAGAAGTTGGCGCTGTTGAAGATCGCGCTCTGGAGCGCGCCCGCCTTGAGCAGCGCCGCTTCGGCCTGCTTCCGTGCCGTGTTGTCGGTGCCGATCAGCAGATAGCCGATGACGTCGCCTGGCGAATCACGCAGGGCGGTCACCGAGACCACCGCCGGAAAGCGGCTGCGGTCCTTGCGAATGTACGTCAGCTCGTAGATGTCCTCGATGCCGCGGGAGGCCTTGAACACCATGGCTTCGAAGCCGGGCATGATCGGCGTGCCGAGCTCGAGGCTGAGCGCACTGGCGCGCGCGACGAGCTCCTGGGAGTCGGAGATGTCCGCCGGCGTGATCTTGTTCACCACGTCGGCGGCGGCATAGCCGAGCATGCGTTCGGCACCGACATTGAAGATCTGGATGACGCCCTTGGCGTCGGTCGCGATGCTCGAGAAGTTGGCGCTGTTGAAGATCGCGCTCTGCAGATCGCCCGTCCTGAGCAGGGCGTCGGTATGTCGGGTATCGAGGCTCGTGCCGGTCAGGCCGGACCTCATCTTGCGCGCCCAGAGCATGTGGAGCGGGTTCGGGATGAAGCGGACGCTCGAACGCGGGACCCGCCCGGCGGATCAGATGGACCGACGCGGGGGGAAGGTAGGGCGGAGCACTGCCTTCAACGCAAGTTCAGGCCCACCCCAGCACGGTTGCCCGCACGCGAATGCGATGATGACGTGCGCTCGTGACGTGCACGACCATATCCGCTGGCGTGCGCTGGCGAGCGACGTCACATTCCGAGCATGATCACCGTAGCAATCATCGAGGACAATCGGCTCGTGCGGGAAGGCATGACCGAGATGCTGAACGACCTGCCCGACGTCGAGGTCGTTCTCGCGGCGACCAGCGTCGACGCGACGAAGTTGAAGACCGCGAAGCCGCGCGTCGTGCTGCTCGACGTCGGCCTGCAGGACCGGAACTCGCTGCGTCTCGCCGAGACGGTTCGCCAGGAGCTGACGGAATCGCGCGTCATCGTCATGGACCTCCTTCCCGTCCACGAGGAGATCGCCGAGTTCGTGAACGCCGGGGTGGCGGGATTCATTCTCAAGGACGCCACCTTCGACGATTTCGTCGGGACGATTCGATCGGTGGCGCAGGGTGGACGCGTCCTGCCCCCCCGGATGACGGGGACGCTGTTTTCGCAGATCGCGCGGGCGGCGGTCAAGCGCGGCGCCGACGACGCGCTCGCGGAGGTGCGCATGACGCAGCGCGAGCGCGAAGTCGTGGGGCTCATCGCGTCGGGAATGAGCAACAAGGAGATCGCGACGCGGCTGGGCATCGCGACGGACACGGTCAAGAGCCACGTGCGCAACATCATGGACAAGCTGGCGCTGCACTCGCGGCTCCAGATCGCCGCCTATGCCCA
>DASSIC010000634.1:0-2532 GCA_035692325.1 Gemmatimonadaceae bacterium
CACGAAGGTGGCGCCGCCGCTGTAGACGATCGTCGCCGCCACGCCGATGAGCTGCAGCCAGAGCTGCACGGGGCGGCCGTGCAACAGTCCATCGGTCCCGCCCCACGCCGCGCTGGCAAACACGCCCGTGAGCAGCGCGCCGCTGATGCCGCCGATGCCATGTCCCGCCAGCACGTCCAGTGAGTCGTCGAGCCGCGTGCGCGCGCGCCAGAGGATGGCGAAGTAGCTCGGCATCGCGCCGAGGGCCCCCATCGCGAGCGCGGCGAGTGGCGAGACGAAGCCCGCGGCCGGTGTGATGACGACGAGACCGATCACGATTGCCGTGGCCGCGCCGACTGCGGTGGCGCGTCTCGTACGCACGGCGTCGAGCGCCATCCACACGGCCAGTGCCGCCATCGGCGCGAGCATGGTGTTCGTGAACGCCAGCGCCGCTGCACCGTTCGCCGCGAGCGCGCTCCCGGCGTTGAAGCCGAACCAGCCGAAGTACAGCAGGCTCGTGCCCAGCAGCACGAAGGGGACGTTGTGCGGCAGCATGGCCTGCCGACCGTAGTCCTTTCGCTGGCCCACCATCAGCGCGGCGATCGGCGCCGCGATGCCGGCGTTGATGTGCACCACCGTGCCACCCGCATAATCCAGCACGCCGCGCTGCGCGAGCCAACCGCCCCCCCACACCCAGTGCGCCACCGGCGCGTACACCACCAGGGCCCACGCCGCGATGAAGGTCAGGTAGGCCCCGAAGCGCATGCGCTCCACCACCGCGCCCGCGATCAGCACGGCAGTGACGATGGCGAAGGCACCCTGATACGCCATGAACAGCAGGTGGGGAATGGAGCCGTGCGCCTCGAGGCCGACGTCACGCAGGAACACGTGCTGCCAGCCGCCGACCCACGAACCCGCGCCGCCGAAGGCGATCGTGTATCCGGCGAGCGGCCAGAGCACGCCGACGACGGCGAACGACGCGACGCACATCATCATCGTGTTGAGGGCGTTCTTCGAACGAACCAACCCTCCGTAGAAGAACGCCGCGGCGGGGGTCATCAACAGCACCAGCGCGGTGCTGGCGAGCATCCACGCGGTGTCGGCGGGCACGAGAGCGGATTGCACGATCACTCCTCCGGGCGGCGGTCGGAACGAGGAGCGGCGCCGCGAGCCGCGCGGCGCCGCACGGGAAAGCTCAGATCGGATCAGCCACGAGCGCCCGACGCGTGACGCCGGCCGTCGCGAATGGTGAGCCAGTCGGTGCGGATGCGGTCCCATTCCTGGATCAGGACCCCATGCTGCTCGAACAACGCGCGGATCCGCGGCCGGTCGTAGCCGAGGATGTCCTCGAGCACGGGGATCAGCACGCTGAGGGCATCGTCGCTCATCACCGTGCGCCGCGCGATGCTCGCGATGTGGCGCGCCTCCGAGGCGGCGATCGTGAGGCCGTCGCACCGGTTGACGTGCAGCATCACGTGGATGTCCGAGCTGCCGTCGCCCACGTACACGACGCGCTCTCCCGGCATGCCGAGTGTCTCACGGAGCTGGTTCACCGCCGCCACCTTGCCGAACCCCGCCGGCACGGCGAGGATCGACGCGATCTCACCGGTGGACTCATCGTA
Organism: Gemmatimonadaceae bacterium; assembly: GCA_035692325.1. Lineage (GTDB taxonomy): Bacteria > Gemmatimonadota > Gemmatimonadetes > Gemmatimonadales > Gemmatimonadaceae > AG11. Next base: position 1,602 of record DASSIC010000634.1, read on the forward strand.
CTGGAACCGCGTGGCGATCACGCGCTCTCGCGACACGATGCCGTCCAGCGCCGAGTGCACGACGTCCTCCGGCGCCGCGGACACGACGTAGAAGTCGAAGCGATGTCCCTCGATGCCGCGCTCGAGAAAGGTGCTGAGCAGCAGGATGTTCCGCTTGAGCCGGATGCGTCGCCCCACTTCCACGAGGTCCGACCGGCGCACGCGCCTGAACTCGGGATCGTGCAGCAGGAGATATGACAGCTCCGCCCCCGATTGCACCAGATTCAGGCGCGACAGCCCCGCGACCTTCTCGGCAAAGGTGGTGATGCCGAGCATGTCGCTCAGGACGTGCCCCGAGTCGTTGAAGCTGAGCGTCTGGTCGAAATCGCTCACGAGCAGGAAATGCTTCCGGGTCATGCGGTCGCTCCCATCCTTGAAGTCACGGTCACCAGCGGCGTGGGTGACGTTGCCAAACGACGACGCCCCTGCATCCGCGAGGAGGCAGGGGCGTCGTGTACCCGAGACCGGCAGATCCACCGGTCAGCTCCCCCCTCGACTCGCGATCGCGCGGCGGTTGCCGCCGCAGTTCGGCTGCGGGTCGATCGTGAGAAGCAGAAGGGAAGCGCGCATGGTCGATGATGTCCGGGGCGACGGGTGATCCGTCGTCTCGGGAATGGTACGGCACGGAATGGGCCGCGTCAACGAATTCCTGCGTATGGCGCACGGATTGTGACGCATATCGCAGGGTACATCACGATGAAGTGACCATTACGTCGCAGTTTCGTGCACGATCTGCACATCTCGGGACACGCGGCACTTTCAACTATCCGCTGTCGGAACGCCGGAATCCATCGGCGCACTGGTGATCCTGATAGCCCCCTCGTTACGGTTGGCAGCGACCACGTTGCTCCACACTCCACCTCCCAGAGCTCATGTCGAACACCGTTCCTCC
>DASSIC010000635.1:0-5439 GCA_035692325.1 Gemmatimonadaceae bacterium
ATGCAGTACGGCAACCGGTACTTCCGCTGCTGGGACAAGCGCGGCCACGGCAACCTCACGCTGCAGGGCGCGATCGCGAAGTCGTGCGACGTGTACTTCTATCAGCTCGGCATCAAGCTCGGCCTCACCCGCATGCTGGCCGGCGGCGTGAAGCTCGGGATGAACCAGAAGGCGGGGATCGATCTCCCCGAGGAGCGGCGTCCGCGCTGGCCGGAGACGGTCGACTACTTCAACCGGAAGTACGGCCCGCGCAACTGGTCGCAGGCGGTGGTGCTCAACCTGTCCATCGGACAGGGCGAGAACTCGCAGACGATCCTCAACATGGCGCGCTTCTACGCCGCCCTCGCCACCGACGGCTCCGCACCGAAGCCGTCGATCGCGCGCACGAAGTCCGAGCGCGTGCCGCTGATGCATCTCTCGCCTGAGCAGCTCGACCAGGTGCGCGCGGCGCTCGTGGGCGTGATGGAAGGAGGCACCGGCTCGGCGTCGGCGATCAAGGGCGTGCAACTCGCCGGCAAGACGGGCACGGGGCAGAGCGGCAAGTTCGAGAACGGCAAGGAGCTCGACCATGCGTGGTTCATCGGCTTCGCGCCGGCCAACGACGCCAAGATCGTCGTCGCGGTGATGATCGAGTTCGGCGGCCACGGCACGCGGTCCGCGCAGATCGCGTCCAAGATCATCCAGGCGTACCTCAAGGTGACGCCGGTCTCCGAACAGATGGTGGACGGCTGAGATGAGCACGCGTCGTTTTCCGATCGACTGGCCGCTGGTCATCATCGCCCTCGCACTGTCCACGTACGGCATCGCGACGGTCTACTCTGCCGGCCAGACCGACGTCCACACCTTCGTCGCGAACCTCTGGAAGTCGCAGACGGTGTGGTTCCTCATCTCGCTGGGCGCGGCCTATGGCGTGTCGCGCTTCTCGGTGCGGCTGCTCGACTGGCTGACCTGGCCGATGTACTTCGTCACGGTCGCCATGCTCGTGCTGCTGATCTTCATCGGCAAGGGCGCAGGTACGGCGGCGAGCTCCAAGAGCTGGCTCGCCATCGGCGGCTTCCGCATCGGCCAGCCCTCCGAGCTGGCCAAGATCACCGTGGTGCTCGCGCTCGCGAAGGTGCTCTCGACCTTCAAGGAGCCGCCACGGTCGCTGCTCGAGCTGTGGAAGCCCGCGCTCGTCGTCGGTGTGCCGTGGGCGCTCATCATGAAGCAGCCCGACCTCGGCACCGGCATCGTGTTCGTGGGCTTCGCCTTTGCCATGCTGTTCTGGGCGGGCGTCTCGTGGCCGCTGCTCATCCTCGTGGCCAGTCCGGTGGTCAGTCTCATTCTCGCCTTCAACACCAAGCTGTGGGGCGCCTGGTTCCTGCTCCTCATCGCGCTGGTGCTCTGGTACAAGCCGTACATGTACGAGGGGATCTTCCTCGTCGTCGTGAACGTGATCTTCGGCGTCGTGTCGCCCATCGTCTGGGAAAAGCTGGCGCCGTATCAGCAGAAACGGCTGCTGGTGTTCATCAATCCCGACATCGACCGGCGACTCGCCGGCTATCACGTCATCCAGTCGCAGATCGCCATCGGATCCGGCGGCTGGTTCGGGAAGGGCTACACGCTGGGCACCCAGAAACGATTAGCCTTCCTTCCAGCGCAACACACCGACTTCATCTTCGCGGTGGTGGGTGAGGAGCTCGGGTTCCTTGGCGTGACGATCGCCTTCGCGCTCTTCCTGCTGCTCTTCCTGCGCGTGACGAAGATCGCCGAGCGCGCCAACGACTCGTTCAGCAGCCTGGTGGCGTTCGGACTGCTCGCGAGCTGGTTCGTGCACGTGCTCGTGAACGTGGGCATGACACTCAATCTCATGCCCATCACCGGCATTCCGCTCCCCTTCTTCAGCTACGGCGGCAGCTTCATGCTCGCGAGCTGGCTGGCGATCGGCATTCTCGTGCGCATCTCCGCCGAGGGTCGCGGCGGACGAAACGGGCCGTTCGCCGTCTGACGATCGGCGGTTGACGCGACGCGGCTGCACTTGCCCGAGCGGTTGACCCCGGGCACATTGTCCCCTTATGGCCTGGTTCCGGAAAGAGAAGAAGCCGCGGCAGCCGCAGCGCGATCGACTCGAGATTCCTCCCGACGTCTGGGAGAAGTGCGAGGCGTGCGGGCATACGGACATCCGCGAGAAGTTCGTGCGGAACTTCAACGTGTGCCCGAACTGCGACTATCACCGTCGCATTCGCGCCGTGGACTACGCCGGCCTGCTGCTCGACGAAGGCTCGACCGAAGAGCTCGAGATGACCATCCGGTCGACCGATCCCCTCGGCTTTCCGGAGTATCCGGCGCGCCTCAAGAAGGCGACGGCCAACGCCGGTGATGGCGACGCCCTGTTCGCCGTGGCGGGGACGATCGAAGGGCTACCCGCCAGCGTGGGCGTCATGGACTTCGCCTTCATGGGCGGCTCCATGGGCTCCGTCGTCGGCGAGAAGATCGCCCGGCTCGGCCAGCGATCGGTGGAGCGCAAGCATCCGCTCATCGTGATCTGTGCCTCCGGCGGCGCGCGCATGCAGGAGGGGGTGCTCTCGCTCATGCAGATGGCCAAGGTGAGCGCGGTGCTCGCGCAGCTGGCCGAGCGACGCCTGCCGTACATCGCGATCCTCACGAACCCCACCACGGGCGGCGTAAGCGCCAGCTACGCCATGCTCGGTGACGCCATCCTCGCCGAGCCGGGCGCCGTGATCGGGTTCGCCGGACCGCGCGTCATCAAGCAGACGCTGGGGCAGGACCTGCCCGAAGGGTTCCAGACCGCCGAGTTCCTGCTCGACCACGGCATGGTGGACCAGGTGGTGCACCGGCGCGACCTGAAGCACACCGTCGGCCAGCTCCTGCGCCACATGAGCGGCCGGCCTGCGGCGTCGGGGTGGGCGTCGTCCTGAGCCGCTACCCGTCCGCGCTCGAATACCTGTTCGCGCGCACGACCGGCACCTACAAGTTCGGTCTCGAGCGCACGCGGGCGCTGCTCGCGGAGCTGGGCGACCCGCAGCTCACCTTTCCGGTCATCCACGTCGCCGGCACGAATGGCAAGGGGAGCTCCGTGGCCACGGCGGAGGCGCTCCTGCGCGGGCGCGGGCTGCGCGTCGCTCGCTACACCTCGCCGCACCTCGTGGATTTTCGCGAGCGCATCGTCGTGAACGGCGAGCCGATCTCCGCCGAGGAGGTCGTGGCGTTCATCGACGAATGGACGCCGGTCGTCGAGCGAATCGGCGCCTCGTTCTTCGAAGCGACGACGGCGCTCGCCTTCGCCCACTTCGCGCGCGCCCGCATCGACGTCGCGCTGGTGGAGACGGGACTCGGCGGCCGCCTCGACTCCACGAACGTGGTGATGCCCATCGCGGCTGGCGTGACGTCGATCGGGCTCGATCACACCGAGTATCTGGGGCGCACGCTCGAGGCGATCGCGCGCGAAAAGGCGGGCATCTTCAAGCCCGGCGTACCCGCCGTGATTGGCGAGGCCGACCCCGAAGTCCGCGCCTGGCTCGCGCGGGACGCCAAGGCCGCCGGCGCCACGCCGATCCGCATCGTGGTCGAGGAGACGGAGGCGACGCAGTTCGCCCTCAACGCCCTCGGCACCGAGTTCCGGCTCCGCGCGCTCGGCGACGAGCGGGTGATCGGCACGCCGCTCGTCGGTCGCCACCAGGCGGACAACTTCGCGTTCGCGCTCACCCTGCTCGATGCGGCGGGCGGCCGCTTCCGCGTGCCGCTGGCCGAGGCGGCCGAATCGGTGCGGGCGGTGCGGCTGGCGGGGCGCTTTCAGCGCGTGGGACGCTGGGTGTTCGACGTCGCGCACAACGCCGAAGGCGCGCGCACCGTCGCCGCCACGCTGGATGCGGTGGAGCACGACACGCCCGTGGCGGCGGTGCTCTGCGTGCTGGCCGACAAGGACTGGCGCGCGATGCTGGATGCGCTCGCCCCGCTCGTCGCCCGCTTCATCCTCACGAACGCGCCCACCGCGCCGCCGAGCCGTCAGTGGCCGCTGGACGAGGTGCTGGCGTACGCGACGTCGCGCGGATATCCGGCCATTGTCGAGCCGAATTTCGACACGGCGCTCCGGCTGGGCGAGACGGAGGGGGCGACCACGCTCGTCACCGGCTCCTTTCACACCGTCGGCGACGCGATGGCGCGGTTGCAGGTGTCTCCGTTCACGGGCTAAGTTTCGTGATGTTCAAAGGCGCCCTCCCCGGATTTCGGGATTTCTATCCCCAGGAGCTCGCGGAGCGCGCGTACATCATGGAAACGTGGCGCGCGGTGGCGCGGCGCTACGCGTTCGTCGAGTACGACGGGCCGCCGCTGGAGCCACTGGAGCTCTACACCCGGAAGAGTGGCGACGAGATCGTCGGGCAGCTCTACAATTTCGTCGACAAGGGGGGGCGCGAGGTCGCGCTGCGCCCCGAGATGACGCCGACGGTCGCGCGCATGGTTGCGGCGCGCGCGAACGCGCTGCGCAAGCCGGTGCGCTGGTTCAGCATGCCGCAGCTCTTCCGCTACGAGCGACAGCAGAAGGGGCGGCTGCGCGAGCACTATCAGTTGAACGTCGACCTGTTCGGCACCTCCGACGTGGCAGCCGACGCCGAGCTCGTGGCGTGCGCGGTGGACATCATGCGCGCCTTCGGACTCACGTCGCAGGATGTCGTGGTGCGGGTGTCGGACCGACGGATCCTGCAGGCGTACTTGACGAACCTTGGCGTGCCGGCGGAGTCGGTCGTCGCGACGTATGGCGTGATCGACAAGCTCGAGCGAACGCCGCGCGAGATCTCGGCCGAGAAGCTCGCGGCGCTGGGCGTGCCGGCGGAGGCGATCGAGCGCATCGTCACGATCGCCGACGTCGATTTCGCCGAGCTGTCGGCGCGGACGGGCGGCACGCGCGAAGTGGAGGAGTTCGATCGCTTCCAGCGGTACGTGACCGCGCTGCTCGGCGGGGATGCGTCATGGTTGCGGCTCGACCTTTCGATCGTGCGCGGGCTCGCGTACTACACGGGCATCGTGTTCGAGCTGTTCGACCGGTCGGGTGAGTTTCGCGCGATCGCCGGGGGCGGACGGTACGACAATCTGCTCGAGTCGCTCGGCGGCGCCGACATGCCCGCGCTCGGCTTCGGGATGGGCGACGTCGTGCTCGGCGAGCTGCTGCGGTCGAAGGGGCTGATGAAGCCGGCGGAGCAGGGCGCGGACGTGTGGCTCGCGGCGGACGAATCGGTGCCCCTCGAGCAGATCATGCGCGAGGCGGCGGGACGTCGCGCCGCCGGACAATCGGTGGAGTACGCGCTGCGCCCGCAGGCGGTGTCCAAGCAGAAGAAGGCCGCGCAGGCGAGCGGCGCCAGGGAATTCGTGACTCTCTCGAACGACGACGGACGGAATGGCTGACGACAGGAAGCTCACCACGCGCGCGGCGGACTTCAGCGC
>DASSIC010000636.1:0-4205 GCA_035692325.1 Gemmatimonadaceae bacterium
GAGACGAGCTCCGACGGGTGCGAGATGCGGCCCCACGACATGTCCGTGATGTGCAGCAGGCCATCCACGCCGCCGAGGTCGATGAACGCCCCGAAGTCGGTGATGTTCTTGACGACGCCCTTCCGGATCTGGTCCTTCTCCAGCTCCTTCATGAGCTTCTCGCGCTTGCCCGCGCGCTCGTTCTCCAGGATCACGCGACGGGAGACGACGATGTTCCGGCGGCGCTTGTTCAGCTTGATGATCTTGAACTCGAACTTCTGGCCGAGGAGCTCGTCGATGTTCGGCACGCGCCGCAGGGCGATCTGCGAGCCGGGGAGGAACGCGTCGACGCCCATGAGGTCGACGACCACGCCACCCTTGATCTTCTTGACGAGCGTGCCTTCCACCGGCTGCTCGTTCTCGTAGGCGAGACGGATGCGCTCCCACACGCGCATGAAGTCCGCCTTCTTCTTCGAGAGGACGACCGACCCTTCCTGGTCCTCGAGGTGCTCGAGCAGGACTTCGACTTCGTCACCGATCTTGAGATCGGGGAAATCCTTGAACTCCTCGAGGGGAACGCTGCCCTCCGACTTGAAGCCGATGTCGAGCACGACCATGTTGTCGCGAATCTCGAGTACACGGGCCTTGACGATCTCGCCTTCGTCGATCGAGGCCATCGTCCCGTTGTACATCTCCATCATCGTCTCGAGTTCGTCGGGCGAGTAGCCCTCATCGTCGACGAGTTCGGGGCGCAGGTTGGCAAGCGGACGCAGAATCGCGCGCTGCGCGTCGCGCTTCTCGCGCGCGGTCAGGCCCGCCGTGCCGGTGGGGGTGTCGAGCTCAGTCATACTGATGGACAAAGTCTCCTAGATCGCGGAATGTTTTCGCTCGCCGCGGCGAGTCCGGGGACAGACGCACGACGCCGGAATGGCGCGGAGTGCGGTGGCAACGGGTGGTCAGCCCGATGGCACAATTGAAGGAACCTGAAAATATAGGACGCCCGGTTCCGCACGTCAACTTTAAGTGCCGTGCGGACGGTGACTTACGGCGCGAGCCAGGGCGACGATGCGCTCCACCTGCTCAGCCTGGGTGAGATAGGTCGTGTCGAGCACCACGGCGTCCTTTGCCTGGACCGTCTGCGTCGCGTCCTTGGCGTCGCGCTGCACGAGCAGGTCGGTCTCGGCAGCGATCTCTTCCTCGGTGGGCGGACGCTCGAGCCGCTGGCTCAGCCGCCGCCGCGCGCGCTCCCACGGATCGGCGATGAGGAAGATCTTGAGCGTCGCGTCGGGAAAGACCGCCGTGCCCATGTCGCGTCCGTCCACCACCACGTCGTGCTCGCTGGCCGCCTCGCGCACCCGGTCGTTCACCCACTGCCGCACCTCCTGAACGCGCGCCACGAGCGAGACGTGGGACGTCACCAGGCTGCCGCGGATCTCCTCTTCCGCCGACACGCCGTCGATGAGCGTGACGAAGGAGGTCGTCTCGGCTCGCAGCGAGATCCGCGCCCCCTGCGCGAGCATCACCGACGGGGTCCAGCGCTCGGGCGGCGCGCCCTGGCGGAGCAGCGACGCGGTGAGCGCGCGATAGAGCGAGCCCGAATCGACGTGCAGGTAGCCGAGCTTTTCGGCTACCCACTGCGAGGTGGACGACTTGCCGGAGGCGGCCGGGCCGTCGATCGCGATGACCACGTGCGCGCGGTCGGTCATGGGGTGGTCACCCGTTCGAGATCGGCCCAGAAGCCGGGATACGAGACGGCGACGCACTCGCGGTCGTCGATCGCGATCTCGTTCCCCGGGAGCGCCGAGAGCACGCCGAACGCCATCGCCAGGCGGTGGTCGCCGTGGGTCGTCACCATGCCTCGCAAGCGGGGACGCGTACCGCGCACGACGAAGCCGTCGGGGAGCTCGTCGGCGTCGGCGCCCAGCGCGCGGAGGTTCTGCACCACGGCGGCGATGCGATCGCTCTCCTTCACGCGAAGCTCGGCCGCACCCGTCACGCGCGTCTCACCCTCCGCGTAGGCAGCGAGACAGGCCAGCAGAGGGAGCTCGTCGATCATGGTCGGAATGGCATCGCCACTCACCGTGATGCCGGTGAGCGTGCGCCCTCCCGCGATGCGCAGGTCCGCGACGTGCTCTCCCCCTTCTCGAACGGTGTTCTCCAGCTCGATGGTCGCGCCCATCTCGCGGAGCGCCGCAAAGAATCCGGTGCGTGTCTCGTTCACGCCGACGCGCGTCGCGAGCAGCTCGCCGTGGGTCGCGAGCGCGGCGAGTGCGGCAAAGAAGGCGGCCGACGACGGATCGCCGGGAATCGTGATGTCGAGCGGCGACAGCGTCTGCTCGGCGAAAAGCAGCACGGCATCCTCGTTCACCCAGACCTCCGCGCCCATCGCCGCCAGCATGCGCTCGGTGTGATCGCGGGAGCGGCTCGGCTCGCGCACGGTGGCCTCCACGCCGGCGCACAGCGCGGCGAGCAGCACGCAGCTCTTCACCTGGGCGCTCGACGTGTCGCTGGTCCACTCGATGTCATGCAGCGCAGTGCCGTGCACGGTCATCGGCAGCCCGCCGTGCGGCGGCAGATCCACCGTCGCGCCCATCGCCTGGAGGGGGCGCTGCACCCGCCGCATCGGCCGACGACTGAGGCTCGCGTCGCCGACGAAACGTGCGGTGAGTCCCGCGCCGGCGACCACACCGGACATCAGCCGCGCGGTCGTGCCGCTGTTGCCGCAATCGAGATCGCTCGCCGGCTCGCGGAGCGAACGTCGCCCCGCACCCGCAATCTCCATCGTGACACTCAGCTCCGGCACGTCCACGCCCAGCGTGCGCAGCACACCGGCCGTCGATTGCACGTCGGCCGAGGGAAGGATCCCGCGGATGCGTGACGTCCCCTCGGCCAGCGCGCCGCAGATCAGGGCGCGATGCGAGATGGACTTGTCGCCCGGGACCTGAAGCTCCCCGGCGACGCGGAACGGACTGCGAGTCAGCGGAGCCAACCTTCGAGCGCCGTCGCGAGATCGGTGCGCTCATCGCGGTACTTCACGATCACCGGCGTCTGGAGCGAGAGCCCCTGCTCCGCACCCCAGCCGCCGCTCACCTTGCGCGCACCCGGCACGACGACCGCGCCGGCGGGAATCTCGAGCGGATGCTCGGCGTCGCCGCGGTACACGCGCTCGTTCACGAGGTCGAACACCGGCGTGCCGCGCGTGAGCACGACGCCGGCGGCCAGCACCGCCTTCTCCCGCACGATCGTGCCTTCGTACACGCCGCAATTGCCGCCGACGAGCACGTCGTCCTCGATCACGACGGGCGCGGCGTTCACCGGCTCCAGCACGCCGCCGATCTGCGCCGCCGCGCTCCGGTGCACCCGCTCGCCGATCTGGGCGCACGAGCCCACGAGCGCGTGCGAGTCGATCATCGTCCCCGCCCCCACCCACGCGCCGACGTTCACGTACATCGGCGGCATGCAGACGACGCCGGGAGCGAGATACGCCCCACGCCGCACCGACGAGCCTCCCGGCACGACGCGCACGCCGTTCTCGGTCGTGAGCGCCTGGGGCGGATACATGTGCTTGTCGAAGAAGGCGAAGCGCGGCTCGCCGTGGTGTCCGCCGATGGACATCTCCACGATGCGCCCGACGCGGAAGCCGAGCAGGATGCCGCGCTTGACCCACGGCACGGCGCGCCATACGCCGTCGTCGCCGCGCTCCGCCGCACGCACCTCTCCCTTCTCCAGCGCGTCGAGCAGGGTGTTCACGATCTCTTCGGCGTCCGGCGCGAGGGCCAGGCCAGCCTTCGTCTCGCTGTACGCGAGGATCTTGCCGGCGAACATCTGGTCGATCTCGTGCGACCGCGTGCGCATCAGAGGGCTCCCGCGACGTTCAGCGCCGAGCGCACCGCCTCGCTCTTGCCCGCGGCGAGGGGCACCAGCGGCAGGCGCAGCGCGTTCTCCATCTTGCCCATCATCGCGAGCGCGGCCTTCACCGGCATCGGATTCGATTCGATGAAGGCGGCGCGCATCCACGGCAGGAGCCGCATGTGCAGCTCGCGGGCGCCCGCGAGGTCGCCGTCGCGCGCCAGGCGCACGAGCGACGTCATGAGCTTCGGCACGGCGTTCGACACGACCGAGATGAGCCCGTCGCCGCCCAGTGCCAGAATCGGGAGCGTGAGCTCGTCGTCGCCGGAGAGGACGGTGAACCCCTTGGGCCGGCCCACGATGCACTCGGTGATCTG
>DASSIC010000637.1:0-4477 GCA_035692325.1 Gemmatimonadaceae bacterium
GCTGCACCTCGAGACGTCGACCGGCACGCCGATCGACAGCGCCAGGGTGACCGTCGACGGCGGGATGCCGCAGCACGGCCACGGCCTGCCGACGCAGCCGCAGGTGACGCGCGTGCTCGGCAACGGCGACCACCTCGTGGAGGGGATGAAGTTCAACATGGGCGGCTGGTGGGTCGTGACGTTCCACGTCGACGCCGCGCCGGGCAGCGATTCCGTCGTGTTCAACCTGAAGCTCTGAGCGAGGACACTCCCATGACGCGCCTCATCTCCGTCGTCGCCGCCACCACGCTCGGCCTGACGCTCGCCACCGCCGGCGCCGCACGCATGGCGCCGCAGTGGACGCCCGCCGAGCGCGCGATGCTCCAGTCGCTGTCGCTCGCGACGCTCGAGCCGCTGACGGCCGATCCCTCCAACCGCTACGGCGACGACCCGCGCGCCGCGGCGCTGGGGCGCGAGCTCTTCTTCGAGACGCGGCTCAGCGGCAACGGCAAGGTGTCGTGCGCGTCGTGCCATGCGCCGGCTCAGGACTTCCAGGATGGGAAGCCGCTGGCGAACGGCGTCGGCACAACCAGTCGGCGCACCATGCCGGTCGCCGCCACGGCGCACAGCCCGTGGCAGTTCTGGGATGGCCGCGCCGACAGCCAGTGGTCGCAGGCCCTCGGTCCACTCGAGAGCGCGGTGGAGCATGGCGGCAGCCGCGCGCAGTATGCGCACGTCGTGGCCGAGCACTATCGCGCCGACTACGAAGCGGTGTTCGGGACGCTGCCCGATCTCGCCGGCATTCCTCGGCATGCCGGCCCGGTGGCCGATACCTCATGGCGCGATGCGTGGCAGCGCATCCCGTCGGCGCGTCAGGACGACATCACGCGCGTGTACGCCAACATTGGCAAGGCGATCGCCGCGTACGAGCGTCGCATCAGCGTCGCACCGTCGCGATTTGACCGCTACGTGGACGACGTGGCGGCCGATCGGCCCCATACGGCAGAAGGCTCGTTCTCGCGCGACGAAGAGGCGGGGTTGAAGCTGTTCATCGGCAGGGCGAACTGCGTGAACTGTCACAACGGCGCCCGGCTCACCGACGACCACTTCCACAATACCGGCGTGCCGGCGGCGAGCGGCGTCGCCTCGATCGACAGCGGGCGCGCGGTGGGCGTGCGTCAGGCGCTCGCCGGTGAGTTCAACTGCACCAGCCGCTACAGCGACGCCAAGTCCGACGAATGCGACGAACTGCGCTTCGCCGTCGCGACTGGCCACGAGCTCGTGCGCGCGTACAAGACGCCATCGCTGCGCAACGTCGCCAGCCGCGCGCCGTACATGCACGCCGGGCAGATCGCGACGCTCGAGCAGGTGCTCGACCACTACAGCAGCGCGCCGAGTGCGCCATTCGGACACAGCGAGCTCAAGCCCCTGCATCTATCACAGGAGGAGAAGGAGCAGCTCGTCGCCTTCCTGCGCACGCTCAGCGCGCCACTCACCGCGCCCGCCGGCTACCTCGTCGCACCATCCCAGCGGCCATGACAGCGCTCGGCGTCATTCACAAAAAGCCTTGATCGCGGATCCACGCGGAAAAGATCCGCGGATATCCGCGGATGAACCGCTGATGATTATGGACCGCGGTTGATCGTGCGAGCGGCCGTGCCGCGTGCGGCATCGAGCAGGGACAGGCGGCGCCCGCACGGTACGAACCCAGAATTGCCGCACCAGCAGCCCGAAACGACCGACGGCTAGAGTCGAGCGCGGCGCAGCAGCTGCGCGTTGATCGCCACGATGATCGTGCTCAGCGACATCAGCACCGCGCCCACGGCCGGGCTCAGCACCATGCCCCACGGCTGGAGCACACCCGCGGCAAGCGGAATCGCGACGATGTTGTAGCCCGCCGCCCACCAGAGATTCTGGATCATCTTGCGATACGTCGCCCTGCTCAACGCGATGATCCGCGGTACGTCGCGCGGATCGCTGCGCACGAGCACGATGTCGCCAGCCTCCACGGCGACGTCGGTGCCGGCGCCGATCGCGACGCCGACGTCGGCGGTGAGCAGTGCGGGCGCGTCGTTCACCCCGTCGCCCACCATCGCGACGCGCTTGCCCTGACTCTGCAGCTCCTTGATCTTCGCCGCCTTCTCCTCCGGCAACACCTGCGCGAACACCGTGTCGATCCCCAGCGCCCGCGCCACCGACTCGGCGACCGCTCTCGCGTCGCCGGTGAGCATCACCACCTCGATGTGCTCGTCGTGCAGACGCTTCACCGCATCATGGGCCTCCGGGCGCACGGCATCGGCGACCGCGAAAGCGGCGAGCACCTTCGTCCCCTCGACGAGATAGACGATGCCTTCTCCTCTGGTCCCCGCTGCCTCGACGAAGCCACGCAGCGCCGGGGCGGGCTCGACGCCGAGCCGCGTCAACAGGTTCGGTCCTCCGGCTCCAAGGCGCCGCCCCTCGACGACAGCCTGCACGCCGTGACCAGGAATCGCCTGGAACTCGGTCGCCTTGTGAGTCACGACTCCCCGCTCCGACGCGCTCTGCACGATCGCGCGCGCCACCGGATGCTCGGCGTCGCCTTCCACGGATGCAGCGAGCCGCAGCGCTTCCTCCTCGGCGAGCCCGTCGGCGGTCCACATCGACACCACGCGATGCTCGCCCAGCGTCAGCGTTCCCGTCTTGTCGAACACCACGACCGTGACGTTGCGCGCCTCCTCGAGCCCGCGGCGATCGCGCACCAGCAAGCCGCTGCGCGCGCCCATCGTGGTGGAGATCGCGACGACGAGCGGCACCGCGAGGCCGAGCGCGTGCGGACAGGCGATCACGAGCACGGTGACGACGCGCTCGACGATGTATGACGGTGTCGCACCGAGCAGCGTCCAGATCACCGCGGTGACGATGGCGGAGCCGACGGCGACGATCGTCAGGTAGAACGCCGCGCGGTCGGCCACGATCTGCGCACGCGAGCGCGACTGCTGTGCCTGCGCGACGAGCCGCATGATGCCCGCGAGCGCCGTGTGCTCGCCGGTCTTCGTCACTTCCACCCGCAGCGAGCCGTCGCCATTCACCGTGCCGGCGATCACCTCGGCGCCCACGCCCTTCTCGATCAGCCGCGACTCCCCGGTGATCATCGACTCGTTCACCGCGCTGCGTCCTTCGCGCACGGTGCCATCCGCCGGAATGCTCGCTCCCGGCCGCACGAGCACCAGGTCGCCGTCACGCAGCGACGAGCGCAGGACGTCGACCGGCGCTCCGTTCTCGAGACGGGTCGCGATGTCCGGCAGGAGCTTCGCCAGCTCCCCGAGCGCCCCCTGCGCCTGCGAGATGGAGCGCATCTCCATCCAGTGGCCCAGGAGCATGATCGTCACGAGCGACGCCAGCTCCCACCAGAGCGACATGCCGCTGAAGCCGAGCGACACCGCGAGGCTGAAGACGAACGCCACCGTGATCGCGAGGGAGATGAGCGTCATCATCCCCGGCTGGCGATCGGCGATCTCGCCCCACGCCCCCTTCACGAACACCCAGCCGCCGTAGAAGTACACGGCCGTGCCGAACACCACCGGGATCCATCGCGCCCCCGGTACCGCCGGCGGCGTGAAGCCGAGGACGCCCGGGATCATCTCTCCCCAGACGAGCGTCGGCAGGGTGAGGAGGAGCGTCAGCCAGAACTTATTGCGGAACATCGCGACCGAGTGACCGGCATGCTTGTCGTGGCTCGCATGGTCGGCGTGCTCGGCATGGCCGGCGTGCGCAGGGACGGCGGTCACCGAATGCCCGGCGTGCGAACCATCGTGCGAAGCGTGCTCGTGGCTCATGCCCGCAACTCTAGCTCTCCCGACCCCCCTTTGTCATCCCGCACGAGCGAAGCGAATGTCGGGATCTACTGTCTGGGCGACGAGGCCGATCCTCCCGGCACTGCAACGGAATGCACGGAACGGGCGGAAAGGACGGAAAAGGCGGATCCCCATTTGTCGATCCGCTCCTTCAGCAGTTTCCGCCCGTTCCGTGCATTCTGTTGTGGAAGGTGATTGAAGCTCGAGTGGCGGCGGGTGGCTCCGCTTTCCTGAACTGCCGTTGATCCGACACCCGTAGGGAATTTCCCGGCAAGCGCGCGGGTCCATCCTGACGCCACCCGAAGCAGGCTGGCGCTTCATTATATTGAGTCACCACCCGCCCAGCATGCATTCCAGGGGACGCTTCATCCGCCGCATCGGCGCCGCGCTGTCCAGCATTCTGCTCCTGCAGCTCACGCTGCTGGGAAGCGGGACGCTGTGCGCCATGCCAAGCGACATGGGAGCGATGCCCGGCATGACGCACTCGGTCGTCGACCGACCAGAGACTCCGCCGGCGAGCAGCCATCCCGACGACGGGTGCCGCCTCCCGTGGTCGCCCGGACAGTGCGCGACCATGACCGCGTGCACGATGGCCGCGATGCCGGCCGCACCTGTTGTCGTCGCGCTCGATGCGCGCCCCGCGGTCGCCGAGCTCCCCATGCCCG